>NZ_BAAJYR010000083.1:0-14161 GCF_057546605.1 Acidovorax sp. KPB24-03
CACGGCGAATCCCCGGCCCTGCTCACCCGCGCGGGCCGCCTCCACCGCCGCGTTCAGCGCCAGGATGTTGGTCTGGAAGGCGATGCCGTCGATCACCGCCGTGATCTCGGCCATGCGACTGGCACCCTGCTGGATGGCCTCGACCGACTGCACCGCCCGGCCCATGGCCTGCGCGCCCGCATCGGCCGAGGTGCGTACCTGGGCCGCCTGCTGGTCCGCCGAGCGGGCGGTTTCGGCGTTCTGCTGCACTGTGGAGGACAGTTGTTCGACGCTCGCGGCGGTCTGCTCCAGATTGGCGGCCTGCTGCTCGGTGCGCTCGGCCAGCGCCCGGTTGTCCGCGGCCAGGCTTTCGCCGGCATGGGCAACCAGCGCGGCATTGCTGCGGATGTCGGCCACCATCGACGACAGCATGAGCACCATGCGCTCCAGCAGGCCACCCAGTCGGGCCATTTCGTCCTGCCCCACGATGCGCGGCCGCGCTCCCAGGTCGCCGCGCGCTGCGCTGTCCATGGCATGGGCCAGCACCGCGAGGTCGTCCGCCATGCCGCGGTGCATCGCCGCCGCCAGGTAGGCGACCAGACCGCTTCCGGCAGCGAACCACCACCAGCGGCCCTGCGTGGCCAGCGCCAAGGCCAGCATCGAAGCCAACGCGGTGGCCGACAGCAGCGCCATCTTGGCGGGCAGCGCCAGGCGGCGCATCAGCCGCACGCCCGGCCCCATTGGCGAAAATGAACCCATTCCGATGTCTCCCCAAGCGCTTTTAGTGCGCGAATGCTAAAGGCTGCGACTTACGCGCGATTGACGCGCGCCGAACCCGAAACCGTGCCACCGGCGGCGAACACGGCGTGCGCCGGCCCGTCTCCACCGCCCCGCCAACCCCTTCCCGGGGCCATTGCGGGTGGACGCGTACCCGGCGGAAGGCCGCGCTCCATCCACCATAATGGCGGCCCATGAATCCCCTGCTCTCCCACCTGCAGCCCTACCCCTTCGAGCGGCTGCGACAGCTCTTCGCGGGGGTCACGCCCCCCGCGTCGTACCGCGCCATCAGCCTCGGCATGGGGGAACCCCGCCACCCCACGCCCGCCTTCATCAAGGAAGCGCTCACCCAAAGCCTGTCGGGCCTGGCCAGCTACCCCGCCACGGCCGGCGAGCCGCGACTTCGCCAGGCCTGCGCCGACTGGATGCAGCGGCGCTACGGCCTGGCGGTGGACGCCGCCACCCAGGTGCTGCCCATCAACGGATCGCGCGAGGCACTGTTCGCCTTCGCGCAGACCATCATCGACCCAACGCGCGCGGGCGCAACGGTGGTTTGCCCCAATCCCTTCTATCAAATCTACGAAGGCGCGGCGCTGCTGTCGGGCGCCACGCCCTACTACGCGCCCAGCGACCCGGCCCGCAACTTCGCCGTGGACTGGGACAGCGTGCCCGAGGGCGTCTGGCAGAACACGCAGCTGCTCTTCGTGTGTTCCCCGGGCAATCCGACAGGCGCGGTCATGCCGCTGGCCGAATGGCGAAAGCTCTTCGAGCTGAGCGACCGCCACGGCTTCGTCATCGCCTCGGACGAGTGCTATAGCGAGATCTACTTCCAGGGCGAGCCGCCGCTGGGCGGGCTGGAGGCCGCGGCCCAGCTCGGCCGCGCCGATTTCCGCAACCTGGTCGCCTTCACCAGCCTGTCCAAGCGCAGCAACGTGCCTGGCCTGCGCAGCGGCTTCGTGGCGGGTGACGCCCGGCTGATCCAGGCCTTCCTGCTCTACCGCACCTACCATGGCAGCGCCATGGGCCCGGCCGTGCAGGGCGCGAGCATCGCGGCCTGGAACGACGAGCAGCACGTGGACGAGAACCGCGCGCTCTACCGCCGCAAGTTCGAAGACGTCACGCCGCTGCTGGCCCGCGTGATGGACGTGGCGCTGCCCGACGCGGGCTTCTACCTCTGGGCCCGCGTGCCCGACGCCCTGGGCCTGACCGATGCGCAGTTCGCCCGCGAACTGCTCGCTCAATACAATGTGACGGTGCTGCCCGGCAGCTACCTCGCCCGCGAGGCCGGCGGCGTCAACCCCGGCGCGCAACGCATCCGCATGGCCCTGGTGGCCGAAGCCGAAGAATGCGTGGAGGCAGCCCAGCGCATCGTGCAATTCATCCAATCCCATCCCTGAACCGACCCATGACCCAACAACTTCAGACCCTCATCGACAACGCCTGGGACAACCGCGCCAGCCTCTCGCCCGCCGCGGCCCCCAAGGAGGTGCAGGATGCCGTGGAACACGTGATCGCCGAGCTGAACAACGGCAAGCTGCGCGTGGCCACGCGCGAAGGCGTGGGCCAGTGGACGGTGCACCAGTGGATCAAGAAGGCCGTGCTGCTGTCGTTCCGCCTCAAGGACAACGAAATCATGAAGGCCGGCGAGCTGGGTTTCTACGACAAGGTGCCCACGAAGTTCGGCCACCTGTCGGCCCAGGAAATGGCCGCCACCGGCGTGCGCGTGGTGCCCCCCGCCGTGGCGCGCCGCGGCAGCTACATCGCCAAGGGCGCCATCCTGATGCCCAGCTACGTGAACATCGGCGCCTACGTGGACGAAGGCACCATGGTCGATACCTGGGCCACCGTGGGCAGCTGCGCGCAGGTGGGCAAGAACGTCCACCTGTCCGGCGGCGTGGGGCTGGGCGGCGTGCTGGAGCCGCTGCAGGCCAACCCGACCATCATCGAGGACAACTGCTTCATCGGCGCGCGCTCGGAAATCGTCGAAGGCGTGATTGTGGAAGAGAACTCCGTCATCTCGATGGGCGTGTACATCGGCCAGAGCACCCCCATCTACGACCGCGCCACCGGCGAGACCAGCTTCGGCCGCGTGCCGGCCGGCTCCGTCGTGGTGAGCGGCAACCTGCCCAAGGACAATGGCCGCTACAGCATGTACGCCGCCATCATCGTCAAGAAGGTGGATGCCAAGACCCGCTCCACCACCAGCCTGAACGACCTGCTGCGCGACTGACAGCCCCGCACGCCGCACCGCCCCGGATCCGATCCGCCCGTCCACCCGCGACCCGCACCCCGACGAACGAAAGAGCAATCCCCATGAGCACGATGGAACGGATTCTTCGACTGATGGCCGAAAAGCGGGCGTCGGACGTGTACCTGTCGGCCAACGCGCCGGCGCTGATCAAGATCAACGGCGAGTGCGTGCCGATCAACAGCCAGGTGCTTCCGGCCGACGCGCCGAAGAATCTGCTGGCCGAGATCGTCTCGCCCGACCGCATCGAGGAGCTGGAGGAAACCGGCGAACTCAACATGGGCGTGCCGCTCACCGGCGTCGGGCGCTTTCGCGTGAGCGCCATGCGCCAGCGCGGCAGCTACGCGGTGGTGATCCGCTTCATCGCGCAGCACATTCCGCCGCTGGCCTCGCTGAACCTGCCGCCGGTGCTGAGCGACCTCATCCTGGAAAAGCGCGGTCTGTTGCTGGTCGTCGGCGCCACGGGCTCGGGCAAGAGCACCACGCTCGCCTCGATGATCGACAGCCGCAACGAGCAACTCACCGGCCACATCCTGACCGTGGAAGACCCGGTGGAATACCAGTTCCGCAACAAGAAGTCGATCGTGAACCAGCGCGAGATCGGCGCCGACACGCAGTCGCTGCAGACCGCCCTGAAAAACGCCCTGCGCCAGGCGCCCGACGTGATCCTGATCGGCGAAATCCGCGACCGCGAGACCATGTCCGCCGCCATTGCCTATGCGCAGTCGGGGCACCTGTGCCTGGCCACCCTGCACGGCAACAACAGCTACCACGCGCTCAACCGGATTTTGAGCTTCTACCCCGTCGAGGTGCGTCCCACCATGCTGGGCGACCTGGGCTCGGCGCTCAAGGCCATCGTGTCGCAGCGCCTGGTGCGCACCCCGGCCGGCGACCGCGTGCCCGCCGTCGAGGTCATGCTCAACACCAAGCTGGTGGGCGACCTGATCGAGAAGGGCGACTTCTCGGGCGTGCGCGAGGCCATGGAGAAGTCCATGGCCGAAGGCTCTCAGACGTTCGAGGAGGCGCTGGCCCAGCTCATCCTCGAAGGCCGCATCGATCGCAAGGAAGGCATGGCCTATGCCGACTCGCCCACCAACCTGATGTGGCGGCTGCAGAACGATTTCTCCCTGGCTTCCAAGAACGCCAAAGCCCAGAGCGAGGCCGCGCGGGAAGAGGAAGACCAGCCATCCTTCACCGAGATCGTGCTGGACGTCAAGCCGTCCTGACCCGCCCCGCCCTCCTTCGCCCGAACCGCCTGCCCAAACGATGTCCCGAACCCTGCACCTGGCCGAACAGCTCATTGCCCGCCCCTCCATCACCCCGAACGACGCGGGCTGCCTGGAGCTGCTGGCCGACCGCCTTCGGCCGCTCGGCTTCGACTGCGAACGCATGGACAGCGGACCGGACGATTTCCGCGTCAGCAACCTGTGGGCAAAACGGCCCGCAGCGCAATCAGCACTAGGGCATGACGCTATCAAAACCATAGTATTCGCCGGCCACACCGATGTGGTGCCGACCGGCCCCGTCGAGCAATGGGGCAGCGATCCCTTCACGCCCATGCACCGCGGCGGCAAGCTCTATGGGCGCGGCGCGAGCGACATGAAGACCTCGATCGCCGCCTTCGTCGTTGCCGTGGAAGAGTTCCTGGCAGCCACGCCCGAGCCGGGCCTGCAGATCGCGTTCCTGCTCACCAGCGACGAAGAAGGCCCCTCGGTGGACGGCACCAAGGTGGTGGTCGATCGGCTGCGCGAGCGGGGCGAGGCGCTGCATTACTGCATCGTGGGTGAACCCACTTCGGTCGAGAAGACCGGCGACATGATCAAGAACGGCCGCCGCGGCACCCTCAGCGGGCGGCTCACCGTGCGGGGCGTGCAGGGCCACATCGCCTACCCGCAACTGGCGCGCAACCCCATCCACCAGGCCCTGCCGGCGCTGGCCGAACTGGCCGCCATCCGCTGGGACGAGGGCAACGCCTTCTTTCCGCCCACCAGCTGGCAGATCAGCAACATGCACGGCGGCACGGGCGCGACCAACGTCATCCCGGGTGCGGTGGTGATCGACTTCAACTTCCGCTTTTCCACCGAATCGACGGCCGAGGGCCTGAAGCAGCGCGTGCATGCGCTGCTGGACCGCCACGGCCTCGAATACGGCCTGTCCTGGACCTTGGGCGGGCAGCCCTTTCTCACGGAGCCCGGCGAACTGGTGCGGGCCGTGCAGCAGGCGGTCCTGGATGAAACGGGCCTGGACGCCGAGCTGTCCACCACCGGCGGCACCAGTGATGGGCGCTTCATCGCGCAGATCTGCCCGCAGGTGATCGAACTGGGCCCACCCAACGCCACGATCCACAAGATCGACGAGCACGTGGTCGTGGCCGACATCGAGCCGCTGAAGAACATCTACCGCCGCACGCTCGAGCATCTGAACGCACAGGCGGGCGCATGAGCGAAGCGGAGCAAACCACCGGTGCCCAGGTGCATGGCGACACGGTCGGCGCCCTGATCGCGTCGGGCACCGCGCGGCTGGAGGCCTCGGGCGTGGCCTTCGGTCACGGCACCGCCAATGCACGCGACGAGGCTGTGTGGCTGGTGCTGTGGCGCCTGGGCATTGCCCTGGACGAGCCGCTGGACGATGGCCTGGAGCCCGTCTCCGCCCGTACCGTGGCTGCGGCCGATCAAGCCCGCGTGGCCGCGCTCTTCGAAGAGCGCATCGCCACCCGCAAACCCGCGGCCTACCTGACGCGCGAAGCGTGGCTGCAGGGCGTTCCGTTCTATGTGGACGAGCGGGCCATCGTGCCGCGCAGCTTCATCGCCGAACTGCTGGTGAATCCGCCACCGGACGGCGGCATCGACGGGTTTCTGGGCGAGCAGACGCGGGCCGTGCTGGACCTGTGCACCGGCAACGGCAGCCTGGCCATCCTGGCGGCCATGGTCTATCCGGACGTGCAGGTCACCGGGGCCGACATCTCGCCTGACGCGCTGGCCGTGGCCCGCATCAATGTGGACAAGCACGGCTTGCAGGACCGCGTGGCCTTGCAACAGTCCGACGGGCTGGACGCTGTGCCGGGCCCGTGGGACCTGATCCTCTGCAACCCCCCCTACGTGAATGCCCAGAGCATGGCGGCGCTGCCCCAGGAGTACCTTGCCGAGCCCGCGCTGGCCCTGGCCGGTGGCCCGGATGGCATGGACTTCGTGCGCCGCCTGCTGGCGCAGGCGCCCGGCTGCATGAGCGAAGACGGCGTTCTGGTGCTGGAAATCGGCAACGAGCGCAGCCATTTCGAAGCCGCCTTTCCGGACCTGCCTGTGTTCTGGCTCGACACGAGCGCTGGCGAGGACCAGGTGCTGCTGATCACCCGCGAGGCACTGGTGGCACACCCGACCTGATTTCGCACTGCCGATCGGGGCGCCCAGGCGCCCTGCTCCCTTCGCGCGGGCTGCCGTTTGCGGCGCGCGCCGGGCTGGTGCTTGCCATCCAGCCCCCCGTTTTTTCTTCGGGCGTTTTTTGAACGCCCTTGCTGGTTCTTATCGATGATCACACTCAAAAACGTCACCTTGCGCCGCAGCGCCAAGGTCCTGCTCGACCGCGTCTCCGTCACCATCAACCCCGGGGAGAACGTGGGCCTGGTCGGGCGCAACGGCGCGGGCAAATCCAGCCTCTTCGCACTGCTCAACCGCACGCTGCACGAGGATGGCGGCGACTTCTTCATTCCACCGCAGTGGCGCATGGCCCAGGTCGCGCAGAACATGCCGGAGACCTCGGAATCGGCCACCGAATTCGTGCTCAACGGCGACACGCGACTGGCCGAACTGCGCCAAGCACTCACTAAAGCGGAGCAGGACGAAGACGGCATGGCCATCGCGCATGCCTATTCCGACCTGGCCGATGCGGGCGACCATGATGCCGTGCCGCGCGCCCAGGCGCTGATCCTGGGCCTGGGGTTCCGCGTGTCCGAGCTGGAACACCCCGTGAACAGCTTCTCCGGCGGCTGGCGCATGCGCCTGCAGTTGGCGCGGGCGCTGATGAGCCCCAGCGACCTGCTGCTGCTCGATGAACCCACCAACCACTTGGACCTGGACGCTCTGGTGTGGCTGGAAGCGTGGCTCAAGCGCTATGCCGGCACGCTGATCGTGATCAGCCATGACCGCGAATTCCTCGATGCCATCACCAACGTCACGTTGCAGATCGAGAACGCCCAACTGAACCGCTACGGCGGCAACTACAGCCGCTTCGAGGAACTGCGTGCCCAGCAGATCGAGCTGCAGCAGGCCTCGTTCGCCAAGCAGCAGGACAAGATCGCCCACCTGCAGAAGTTCATCGACCGCTTCAAGGCCAAGGCCAGCAAGGCCAAGCAGGCACAAAGCCGCGTCAAGGCGCTGGAGCGCATGGAAAAGATCGCGCCCCTGCTGGCCGAGGCGGAGTTCACTTTTGAATTCAAGGAGCCGGTCAACCTGCCCAACCCCATGCTGGCGATCAGCGACGCGTCGTTCGGGTACACGCCCGAGGAAGGCGAGCCGACGACCATCCTGCGGCATGTGAGCCGCTCCGTGCTGGCAGGCCAGCGCATCGGCATCCTGGGCGCGAACGGCCAGGGCAAGTCCACGCTGGTCAAAACCATCGCGCGCGAAATGAAGCCGCTGGCCGGCTCGGTCACCGAGGGCAAGGGCTTGTCCATCGGCTATTTCGCGCAGCAGGAACTGGACGTGCTGCGGCCTTCCGACAATCCGCTCGAGCACATGATCCGCCTGGCGAAGGAACTGGGCCCCAACGCCCGCGAGCCCAGCCGCGAGCAGGACCTGCGCAGCTACCTGGGCAGCTTCAATTTCTCCGGCGACATGGTCAAGCAATCGGTCGGCACGATGAGCGGTGGCGAAAAGGCCCGCCTGGTGCTGGCGATGATCGTCTGGCAGCGCCCCAACCTGCTGCTGCTGGACGAGCCTACCAACCACCTGGACCTGGCCACCCGCGAGGCGCTGTCCATGGCGCTCAACGAGTTCGAAGGCACCGTGATGCTGGTCAGCCATGACCGGGCATTGCTGCGGGCGGTGTGCGATGAATTCTGGCTGGTGGGACGCGGCGTGGTCGGCCCGTTCGACGGCGATCTGGACGATTACCAGCGCTACCTGCTGGAAGAATCCAAACGCCTGCGCGAGCAGGCCAAGGCGGCCGAGTCCGCGGCTTCGTCGGCACCCGTGGCGGTGGTGACCGCCGCGCCGGTGGCAGCGCCCGTTGCCCCTGCGCCTTCGGTGACGCCCGCGCCAGTGGCCGCTGCGCCCGTGGCGCGCGATGCGCGGGAGCAACGCAAGCTGGGTGCCCAGGCCCGGCAGCAGCTGGCCGAGAAAACCCGGCCCTTGAAGCGCGAGCTGGAGAAGGTCAACCAACGCTTGGCCGCGCTCACGGCCGAGAAAGCCGAGATCGAGGAACGCCTGACCCAGCCCCTGCCGCCGGCCGAAATCGCGGAAAACGGGCGTAGGCTGAAAGCCTGTGCCGATGAAACCGACCAGCTCGAAGAGCGCTGGCTGGAAATTTCATCTGAGGTGGAAACCCTCGAATCTCAAGCCGGCGAAGCGTAAAACCATGTAACCATTGCCACTGAATTCAGGTTTAGTGGCAAAGGGGGCCTCATTGATTAGCTACGTTTTTAGGAGCAAAAAAATCGCCGCCAACTGGTTGCGTTTTTTTTGCATTCTTCTGTCAACGGGCCTTCCGGGCGGGGCGTTGTTCATCCATCACAGGAGATAACCGTATGACTACCACCGCTATCATGTCCGCCTGGCCCGAAGACGAACGCGACCGCAAGCGCGCACCGGCCCGCCTCTAAGGGCTGGCGCTTCGGCCCAGAAGGCTCAGGTCACTTCGACACCACAGCCTCCGCCAGCGCCTCCTTCCCTTCTCCCCCATTTCCTCCCCCCCAAATTGAAAAAACCCCGCCTCGGCGGGGTTTTTGTTGCCTTGACGGGTGCCGCGAAAAACGGCATCCGCCGTTCAGCCCATGTGCAGCCCGCCGTTGACCGAGAAATCGGCCCCCGTGGCGTAGCCGCCCTCTTCCGAGGCGAGCCAGGCGATGATCGATGCGATCTCGCTCGGTTCGCCCAGGCGTTTGACCGGAACCGTGGCCACGATCTTTTCCAGCACGTTGGGACGGATGGCTTTCACCATGTCGGTGCCGATGTAGCCCGGGCTCACGGTGTTCACCGTCACGCCCTTGGTCGCCAGTTCCTGCGCCAGCGCCATCGAAAAGCCGTGCATGCCGGCCTTGGCGGCGGAATAGTTGGTCTGGCCGGCCTGGCCCTTCTCGCCGTTCACGCTGCTGATGTTGATGATGCGGCCCCAGCCCTTTTCCACCATGTCGCCCACGACCTGTTTGGTCACGTTGAACATGCTGTTGAGGTTGGTTTCGATGACCGCATCCCAGTCTTCGCGCGACATCTTGAGGAACATGCGGTCGCGCGTGATGCCCGCGTTGTTCACCAGCACGTCGATGGTGCCGTGATCGGCTTTGGTGGCCGTGAAGGCCTCCACGGTGGAATCCCAGTCGCCGACATTGCCCACCGAGGCATAGAAGGTATAGCCCAGCGCCTTTTGCTCGGCCAGCCATTTGGCGTGGTCGCGCGTGGGCCCGCAGCCCGCGATGACCTTGAAACCATCCTTGTGCAAACGCTGGCAGATGGCCGTTCCGATGCCACCCATGCCCCCTGTGACATACGCTACTTTCTGGTTCATGTGAGTTCTCCTTATCAACGATTCACGCGAGCACTCTAACCAAGATTCCACGCCCGGCCGCTGAGGAAAACACCGAGCCACACAAATTTTGACAAAGCCGTGCGGGCCCCGCGTGCTATCAGAACCGCAGCAGCCACGCCGCAGGCAAAAAAAAGCCGCACCGAAGTGCGGCTTTTGGCTTGATGCAGCAGCGCGGTGGTCGAAGCACCGCGCGCCGCTCAGGCCCGCTCGACCGCCAGCGACACGCCCATGCCGCCGCCGATGCACAGGGCGGCCACGCCCTTCTTGGCGCCGCGGCGCTTCATCTCGTGCAGCAGTGTGACGAGCACGCGGCAGCCGGACGCTCCGATGGGGTGGCCGATGGCGATGGCGCCGCCGTTCACGTTCACCTTGGCGGCATCCAGGCCCAAAGCCTGGTTCACCGCGCAGGCCTGGGCGGCGAAGGCCTCGTTCAGCTCGAACAGGTCCACGTCGTCCGCGGTCCAGCCGGCGCGCTTCAGCGCCTTGCGGGTCGCCGACACCGGGCCCATGCCCATCGTGGCGGGATCCAGGCCGCTGGTGCCGTAGGACACGATGCGTGCCAGGGGCTCCAGGCCCAGTTCGGCGGCCTTCTTGGCGCTCATCATGACCACGGCGGCGGCGCCGTCGTTCAGGCCCGACGCATTGCCCGCGGTGACGGAGCCGGCCTTGTCGAAGGCCGGGCGCAGGCCCGACAGGGCTTGCGCATTGGTCTTGCGGTTGAGGTATTCGTCGGCGTTGAAGAGCACGGGGTCGCCCTTCTTCTGCGCCAGGCTGACGGTCACGATCTCATCGGCGAACTTGCCGGCGTCCTGTGCCGCGGCGGCCTTCTGCTGGCTGCCCAGGGCCAGCGCGTCCTGCTGCTCGCGGGTGATGCCATGTTCCTTGGCCACGTTCTCGGCGGTGATGCCCATGTGGTACTGGTTGTACACGTCCCACAGGCCGTCGACGATCATGGTGTCGGTCATCTTCCAGTCGCCCATGCGCTGGCCTTCGCGCGAGCCATTGAGCACGTGGGGCGACAGGCTCATGTTCTCCTGGCCGCCGGCCACCACGATCTCGCTGTCGCCCGTGGCGATGGCCTGGGCGGCCAGCATGACGGCCTTCAGGCCCGAGCCGCAGACGGCGTTGATGGTGAGGGCGGGGGTTTCCTTGGCCACGCCGGCCTTCATCATGGCCTGGCGCGCGGGGTTCTGGCCGACGCCGGCCGTCAGCACCTGGCCCATGATGACTTCACCGACCTGGTCCAGCGGCACCTTGGCGCGGGCCAGGGCCTCCTTGATGACGATGGCGCCCAGTTCGGTGGCGGGGGTCTTGGCGAGCGCGCCGCCGAACTTGCCCACGGCCGTGCGAACGGCGGAAACGATGACGATGTCTTCCATATCAGTCCTTTTTGTGCAGAAACGGGAATCTTGAAATCGGGGAGCCCTGCGGGCCGCGGCGCGCCCGTGCGGCCGATTGTGTCAGCCGCACGGCACACACACTGCGGCGTCAGGCTTTTTGCTTGACGTAGCGCCCCGGCGCCGGTTCGGTGGCCTTGAAACGCGTGCCGCGGCCATAGGCCTTGGGCGCCGCGACCAGCTTGCCCGCATGGCCCTTGAGCCAGCGCGACCAGTCGGTCCACCAGCTGCCAGGGTGCTCGGTGGCGCCCTTGAGCCATTCGTCGAGCGTGCCGGGCAACTGGCCGTCCTCGCGCAGCCAGTGGCTGCGCTTTTTCTTGGCGGGCGGGTTGATCACGCCGGCGATGTGGCCGGACGCGCCCATCGCGAAGCGCTTCTTGCCCGGCAGCACCTGGGTGGAGGCATACGCCGCGTCGATGGGCACGATGTGGTCTTCGCGCGAGCCGTAGATGTACACCGGCAGATCCACGAGGTTCAGGTCGATGGCCTCGCCGCACACCGTGAGCCGGCCGGGCCGCACCAGGTTGTTCTCGAGGTAGAAGTTGCGCAGGTACCAGGCATAGAAGGGCCCGGGCAGATTGGTGCTGTCGCTGTTCCAGTAGAGCAGGTCGAACGGCGGCGGCGTCTCGCCCTTGAGGTAGTTGCCCACCACGTAGTTCCACACCAGATCGTTGGGCCGCAGGAAGCTGAACGTGGAGGCCAGGTCCTGCCCCTTCATCATGCCGCCCTTCCCCATCTGCAGCTCGCGGAACTGCACGAACGCCTCGTCGATGAACACGTCCAGGATGCCGGTGTTGGAAAAGTCGATGAGCGTGGTGAGGAAGGTGGCGCTCGCCACCGGCTCTTCGCCGCGCGCGGCCAGCACGGCCAGCGCATTGCTCAGGATGGTGCCGCCCACGCAGAAACCCAGGGCGTTGATCTGCGCCGCGCCGGTGATGTCCTGCACCGTGCCGATGGCGGCCAGCGCGCCCTGTTGCACATAGTCGTCCCAGGTTTGATGGGCCAGCGAATCGTCCGGATTGCGCCAGCTCACGACGAAGGTGCGGTGCCCCTCGCTCACCGCATGGCGGATCAGCGAGTTCTCGGGCTGCAGGTCGAGGATATAGAACTTGTTGATGCACGGCGGCACCATGAGGAAGGGCCGCTCGTGCACCTTGTCCGTGAGCGGCTTGTATTCGATGAGCTGGAACAGCGCGTTTTCGAACACGACCGCCCCCTCGGTGGTGGCCACGTTGCGGCCGACTTCGAACAGGCTTTCGTCGGTCATCGAGACGTGGCCCTGGCGCAGGTCGTGCAGTAGGTTGGCCACGCCCTTGGCGATGCTCTCGCCTTGCGTTTCGATGGCTTTCTTCTGGGCCTCGGCATTGAAGGCGAGGAAGTTGCTGGGCGCCATGGCGGCCATCCATTGCTCCACGCCGAACCGGATGCGCGCGCGGGTCTTGGCATCGGCTTCGACCGCATCGACCAGGCCCATGAGGGTGCGCGCGTTGAGCAGGTAGGCCGCCGCCGAGAAGGCGGCCACGGGGTTCTGGGCCCAGGCCTCGCCGCTGAAACGGCGGTCCGCGCTGGCATTGGCCTGCGCCCCCTGCGTCCACAGCGCGGTGGCCTCCTTCACATACTGCTGCTGCAGGGCCGCGAGCTTTTCGGGGGCGAACTGCACCGAAGCAGCAGGCGCCTTGGCGAAGGCGCCGGCAGCGCCCGCCGGGGCGGCCTGCTGGAAAGCCTGCATCGCCTGGGTCCAGCCCTTGCCCAGCATTTGCTGGAACTGCTGGAATGCCTGGGGGTCCGCTCCCCAGGGTGCTTCAGAATCCGCCATGTTCGTCTCCTCCACAAGAATATGCATGGCCGCGTCCGGGGCGGACCATTGCGGCCATTGTTGCCGAGCGGCGAGCACCGTGGCAACGCCGCTTGCCTTTTTTCACCAACTGCCTTCCAACCCAGGCCCTCACATGTATCTCGTTGTCATTGGATGGCTGTATGTCACGCTGCTGATGGCGGTGGCCGAAGCCATGGCCCCGAACGGCACGGTGCTTGGCGCCCTCATCACCTTCGCCCTCTACGGGCTGCTGCCCATGTCGATCGTGGTGTACATCCTGGGCACGCCGGGCCGCAAACGCGCGATCCATGCGCGGCAGCTGGCCGAGCGCGAGGCCGCGCAGGCGGCAGCCGCAGGGCAGACGCCCGCCCCCACGCCAGCGCCGACATCAGCCGCCGACGGCGCGGTCGAGCCAGATGCAGGCGGCGAAGCGCCCGCTGCCACCGAAGGCGCTGCCGTACCGGTGCGAAAAGAACCGTGACGGCTGGCCCACGGTGCACCACGCGGCGCTGCCGTCATTGCCGTGGACGCGGTCCACGCCCAGGGATTGCAGCCGCTGCCGCGCCAGGCCGGCCAGATCGGCGAGGTATTTGCTTCCGCCTTGCGGGCTGAAATGCCGGGCGGCCGCAGGCAGGGCGTCGCAGAACGCGGCGCGCACTTCCGGGCCCACTTCGAACGCCGTCGGGCCGATGCAGGGGCCCAGCCAGGCGATGCAATCAGCCCGGGAGTCGGCCCGGGAGTCGGCCGCCGGCTCCGCCACGGATTTCTGCGCCGGCGAAGCAGATGCTACATTTTTTATAGCAATATGCCCTAGTTCTGATTGTGCTGGAGGCCTAAAACACTCCAAGGCTGCTTCCAGCACGCCGCGGCCGTCCTGCCCTGCCAGCCCCCGCCAGCCCGCATGCGCGGCCGCCACGCGGGTGCCGCGCGCATCGGTCAGCAGGACCGGCAGGCAGTCGGCCACCATGATCGTGCAGGCCACACCCGGCCCGGTGGCCGTGCAGGCATCGGCCTCGGTGCCGTCCGGGGTGTCGGGGCCGAGCGCGGCCACCTGCCAGCCATGCACCTGGCGCAGGAAGACGGGCCGGGCCGTCTGGCCGCCGCCCCAGCGCCAGCGCGTCGCCCAGGATGCGCCGGTTGGCCTGCACCGCCTGCGGATCATCCCCCACGTGGTCCGCCCAGGTTGAGGGCGCCGTAGGGCGCGGC
>NZ_BAAJYR010000084.1:0-14127 GCF_057546605.1 Acidovorax sp. KPB24-03
GCCAGCCCCCAGGGCCACCGGCCCGAAGCCCGCCCAGGGCGACTGGCCGCGCGCTCGGCGTCCTGCGCCTGCGGGGCGCGGGGCTCGTAGCCCGCGTTGCGCACCGCCCGGCGCAGCTGCGCCTCCATCGCCGCGCCCGCACCGGCCACACCGGCCACACCGGCCACATCGGCAGCACTGGCCGCATAGACCACATGGGCCCGCTCGGTCGCCAGGTTGACCGTGGCATCCTGCACGCCCGGCACCTTGCGCAGTGCGCGCTCCACGCGGCCCGAGCAGCTCGCGCAGGTCATGCCGCCGATGCCCAGGTCGAGCGTGCCCGGGGCGGAATCGGAGGGGGATGGCGGGGCGGTGGGTGTCGGGTTCATGGTGGGCACCTTAAACCTTGACGCGATGGCAAGGTCAAGCGCCCCGCGGAAAGCACGGGGCCGCTTGACTCTGCCACCATGTCAGGGTTCATGATGCTGGCACCCATTGTTCTTCCACCCTTTCCCGAACGGAGCACCCCATGCAACACCATCTCCAAGTCACCGGCATGACCTGCGGCCACTGCGAACGCGCCGTCGTCCACGCCGTCCGCCAGGTCGATCCCGACGCCACCGTGCAGGTGGATCTGGCCCAGGGCAAGGTGGTGGTCGAGAGCGACCGGGCGCGCGACGCGCTGGCCGCCGCGATCACCGAAGAGGGCTACACGGTCGCCGCATGAGCGCCACGGCCGCACCGCAGGGCGGCCCGGTGCCCATCGGCACCGCGGCCGAGCGGGCCGGGGTCTCGCCGCGCATGGTGCGCCACTACGAGGCCCTGGGCCTGCTGGCCGGCGTGGCGCGCACCGGCAGCGGCTACCGCCAGTACACCGAGGCCGACGTGCACACCCTGCGCTTCATCCGCCGCAGCCGCGACCTGGGGTTCTCGATGCAGGAGATCGCCACCCTGCTCGGCCTGTGGCAGGACAAGCGCCGCGCCAGCGCCCACGTCAAGCAGATCGCCCAAGCCCACATCGACGATCTGGCCCAGCGCATCGCCGCCATGCAGGCCATGCAGCGCACGCTGCAGTCGCTGGTGGGCTGCTGCCAGGGGGACGAGCGGCCGGACTGCCCGATCCTGGACGATCTGGCGGGACCGACGGGAAGTTAGCTCATCTTTTGATAGCTGCCAGTACTACGTGGATATGCGCTGAAGCCAAAAAACAGGCAGAACGGTCCCGACCATCAGGCAACCTCCCATGGCAGACTCGCCGCTTTCTTTGCTTGAAGCGCCACGCGCACTGTCCCCATGCTTACCGGTGAATTGAGAAACAAGGTCGATCAGGTCTGGAATGCCTTCTGGTCCGGTGGCATCGCCAATCCCATCGAAGTCATCGAGCAGATCACCTACTTGCTTTTCCTGCGCGCCCTCGACAGCGATCAGATCCGCGAGGACAACAAAGCCCTGCGGCTCAAAACCCAGCCCGTGCGCCTCATCCCTGTGGGGCTCGATCCCAACGGCCGGTCGTTCGACGACATGCGCTGGTCCCGCTTCAAGAACATGGCGCCCGCCGACATGTTTGACGTGCTTAGCAACCAGGTCTTCCCCTTCCTGCGCGGCCTGCAAATGTCGGGCGGCCCCGCGGCAGAGACTGCCTTCGCCCGCCACATGCGCGATGCCCGCTTCACCATCCCCACACCCGGCCTGCTGGCCAAGGTGGTGGACCTGCTCGACACCATTCCGCTGGACGACCGCGACACCAAGGGCGACCTGTACGAGTACATGCTCGGCAAGATCGCATCCGCCGGGCAAAACGGCCAGTTCCGCACCCCGCGCCACATCATCGATTTGATGGTGGCACTCACCGCCCCCACGCCCCAGGACACCATCTGCGACCCGGCATCGGGCACGTGCGGATTCTTGGTGGCCGCAGGCGAATACCTGCGCCGCACCTACCCCGACATGCTGCGCGTGCCCACGCAAAACGCGCACTTCCACAACGGCATGTTCCACGGGTACGACTTTGACAACACCATGCTGCGCATCGGCAGCATGAACATGGTGCTGCACGGCGTGGAACACCCCGCCATTGAATACCGCGACTCGCTTTCGGAAGGTGCAGCGGGCGATGCAGGGGTCTACAGCCTCATCCTGGCCAACCCACCGTTTGCCGGCAGCCTGGACCAAGAGAGCACAGCCAAAGACCTCTATACGATGGTCAAAACCAAAAAGACCGAGCTGCTCTTTCTGGCCCTGTTCCTGCGCCTGCTCAAGACCGGCGGCCGCGCCGCCGTCATCGTGCCCGACGGCGTGCTCTTTGGCAGCAGCAAGGCCCACAAGGAACTGCGCCGCAAGCTGGTGGAAGAGCAAAAGTTGGACGCCGTTATCAGCCTGCCCGGCGGCGTGTTCAAGCCGTATGCGGGCGTCAGCACCGCCATCCTGCTCTTCACCAAGACCATGAGCGGCGGCACCGACACCGTGTGGTTCTACGACATGCAGGCCGACGGCTGGAGCCTGGACGACAAGCGCCAGCCGCTACTGGATGCAAGCCTTTTAGGCCTGCAGCGCTTTACTGGCGGGCGTAACCAGCTATCAGAATCAGAGCGCGCCAAGAACAACTTGCCCGACGTGCTGGAGCGCTGGGGGCAGAGGAACGGCACCGAACGCGACCGCCCCCGCACCGCCCAGAGTTTCTGCGTGCCCAAGGCGGATATCGAGGCCAATGGCTATGACCTGAGCATCAACCGCTACAAGGAAGTGGTGCATGCGCAGGTGCAGCACCGGGCGCCGGGGGAGATATTGGCGGAGCTGCGGGCGCTGGAAGACGAAATTGCGCGGGGGATGGGGGAACTGGAAGGGATGTTGAAGTGACATCCATAGATACCCATCGACTTGACGCGCTTTGTCGAGTGGTGACTGGAGGTACTCCTTCCCGCAGCGATTCCGGAAACTTCGATGGAAGCATCCCTTGGGTGAAGATAGGAGACATGCTCCAAGGCTATGTGACAAGAACCGAAGAAGGCATTTCGGAGAGCGGGCTCGCAAATAGCTCGGCAAAGTTGCTGCCGGCTGGCACCGTCTTGATCTCGATCTTTGCGACTATTGGCCGGACTGCAGTTCTGGGTGTGCCTGCGGCAACCAATCAAGCAATCGCTGGATTGATTCCGATAAGTCCGGACAGGCTTGATGCCTCATATTTGCGTTTCTACTTGGATAGCGTGGTCCGAGATTTAGAAAGGCGCGCTCGCGGTGTCGCGCAAGTCAATATCAATGCAGGAATTCTGCGAGCACTCCCTGTACCCCTACCTCCTTTTCAGGAACAACGCCGCATCGCCGCCATCCTCGACCAAGCCGAAACCCTCCGAACCCAACGCCGCACCGCCCTGGCCCTGCTCGACAGCCTCACCCAGTCCCTCTTTCTCGATATGTTTGGGGACCCGGTGGCGAATCCGAAGGGGTGGCCAGTCAAGCCTGTTTCGAGCTTGGGAAAAGTTGTCACTGGCAACACGCCTTCTCGGGATGTGTCCGCCTACTACGGAAATTCGGTGGAGTGGATCAAGTCGGACAACTTGAACACCCCGCACTATTACGTGACCAAGGCAACAGAGGGCTTGTCAGAAGCTGGAAAGGCTGTTGGCCGGGTGGTTCCACCGAACTCAATCTTGGTGACTTGTATTGCGGGAAGTCCAGATTGCATAGGCAATGCAGCCATGGCGGATCGAGAGGTCGCGTTCAACCAGCAGATCAATGCATTCATTCCTGTTGATCTGGATGCGCACTTTGCCTACGCGCAAATTGTTGTTGGAAAGAAGTTGATCCAAGGCGCATCAACAAGCGGGATGAAGGGCATGGTTAGCAAATCGCGGTTTGAAGCCATCGAGTTCATGGGCCCCCCTCCCCCTCCAACAAACCTTCGCCACCCGCATCGCCTCCATCGAAGCCCTCAAAGCCACCCACCGCCGCGCCCTGGCCGCGCTGGATGCGCTGTTTGCCTCGCTGCAGCAGCGGGCGTTTACCGGAGCCTTGTAAATGAACGACCTCACCACTGCACAACTGCAGCGCCAGAACATCCTGAACAACCGTTTTGCCTTGCAGGCGGCAGAGCAGCACCTGCAACTGGGCGGGGTGGTGTTTCAGGGGCAGAGGGTGTTCACCAAACAGCAGGTGATGGCCCTGTTTGAGGTGAGCGATGCCACCGTGGAGCGCTACGTCAGCAACCACGGGGAAGAACTCAAGGCCAATGGCTACCAGCTGCTTCGTGGGAAAATTCTTAATGAATTCAAAGACTTAGTGGATGGTACCCTCATGAATGAGGGTACCAAAACCAGCATTCTGGGCGTGTTCAGCTTCCGGGCCGTTCTCAACCTGGCCATGCTGCTGACGGAGAGCGAACGCGCCAAGGCCGTGCGCTCGCGCTTGCTCGACATCGTGATGGACGTGCTGGCCGAGCGCACGGGCGGGCATACCAAGTACATCAACCAGCGCGATGAGCATTACCTGACGGCCACGTTCCAGGAGCAGAGCTACCGCAAGCAATTCACCGATGCGCTAGACCACTTTGTGGTGGAGCACCAGTGGAAATATGTTCGCTTCACCAACCTGATTTACCAATGCATCTTCCGCGAGAACGCCACCGAATACCGCAAGGTGCTGAAGCTTGCGGCCAAGGAGAGCATTCGGGAGACGATGTATTCCGAGGTGCTGACCTTGATTGCCAGCTTTGAAGCGGGCATCGCCCATGAGCTGGAGCTGGAGTTCAAGTGTTTGGAGCGCAAGCTGAGCATGCAGGAGGTAGAGGCGCTGTTCGGACGCTTTGAAAGCCACCCTCTCTTCAAGCCGCTCATCCTGGACGCTCGCACCAAGATGGCCAGCCGCGACTGGGGTTTTCGTGACGCGCTGCACCACAAGCTAGACGCTTATATCCAGTCCGTTCCAGAAGCCGACTTTGATCGCTTTTTGGGCGAAACCAGCAAGTCACTGGAAGACCGCCTGAGCGACCCCGCCACCTTGGCCGTGTTCAAGCGCCTGAAGGACCGCTGAGATGGACGAGCACGAAGGCTTGCGTTACCTGTACTTCGATGTGGCCCACGCCATGCGTATGCAGGCGTGGATCATTGAAAACTCTGGTGGGCTGGGTGGCGTCAAGAACGTGGAGCACCTGGAAAGCGTGCTGGGCCATATCCAGAATGACTGGTACTACCCGGAGATGGCCGACAAGCTGACCCACCTGGTCTATTCCGTCAACAAGAACCACCCATTCAACGACGGGAACAAGCGCTCGTCCATCGGCTTGGGCGCGTACTTTCTGGAACTCAACGGCTACGACTATGTGGTCAAGCGGTTTGTGCTGGAAATGGAAAACATCGCCGTGTATGTGGCGAGCAATGTGGTGGACAAGGATCTGCTGCGGGAGATCATCGCTTCACTGCTGTACGAAGAGGACTATTCCGAAAGCCTCAAGCTGGCGTTGATCGATGCGATCTCACGACATCAGCCTGATTTCTAAAGCCATGCTTCACCCCAAAAGGTTTTAGGATTTGCAGCAATCGTAAGAATATCTTTGTAAAACAAAGACTTATAAAACCAGATCTAAAGATTTCGGCCGGTCTCTCAGCTTTAGAAAATCTTTAGAACCGTTCGAGCATCGGAGGGAGTCTCTTGAGCGCCACGTCCAACTTCGCCTTCCTGCAACCCGACTGGCCCGACCTGCTGGCCGAAGCCCGCCGCGCCGAGGCCGCCGCCCACACGGACCCGCGCACCGCCTGCTTCTATGCCCGCCGCACGCTGGAGCTGGCCGTGGCCTGGCTCTACCAGGCCGAAGGAGGCCGTGGTGGCTGCCTGCGCATGCCGTACAAGGCGGATTTGTCGGCATTTTTGTTTGAACCCAGCTTTCAGCAACTGGTGGGCAATGCGGTGCACGCCAAGATGGACGTGATTCGCCGCTTGGGCAACCAGGCTGTGCACCACGCCCGTCCGGTGCCACCACAAGACGCACTCAACGCGCTGCGCGAGCTGTTCCATGTGGCCTTCTGGCTGGCGCAACACTATGCGCGCCGAGTTGGCGACCGACCCGCGGCAGGGCTGCAGTTTCGCGGGGACCTGTTGCCCAAGCCCACCGCTATCGACACCACTGCGGAGCAAGCTGCCAGCCGTGCCGCCCAAGTGGCAGCGCAAGAGGCCCTGGCCAAGCAAGCCCAAGCCCTGACCGAACGCGATGCCGCCCTGCGCGAAGCCGCCGCCCGCAATGCCGCGCTGGACGCAGAGCTGGCCCGCTACCGCGCCGAGATTGCTGCTGCCAAGGCCGCCAACGCAGCGCAGCCCGCCACCGCGCACGACTACAACGAGGCCACCACGCGCGACCTGTTCATCGACCTGCTGCTCAAAGAAGCCGGCTGGGCGCTGGACCAGCCGCGTGACCGCGAGTTTGAAGTGCAAGGCATGCCCAACCACGAGGGCAAAGGTTTTGTGGACTATGTGCTGTGGAGCGGCGAGCGGCCCCTGGCACTGGTGGAAGCCAAGCGCACCCACCGCAGCGCCCAGGAGGGCCAGCAGCAGGCTCGCCTGTATGCCGACTGCCTGGAAAAGAGCACCGGCCACCGCCCCGTGATCTACGGCACCAATGGCTACGAGCACTGGATGTGGGACGACACCACCAGCCCGCCGCGCCCGGTGCAGGGCTTTCATACGCGGGACGAGTTGGAGCTGATGCACCAGCGCCGCACCACGCGCAAGCCGCTGGCCGACTTGCCGATTGCGGCGGGCATTGTGGAGCGTCATTACCAGCACCGCGCCATCCGCCGCATTGCCGAAACCTTTGAGCGCGACCAGCACCGCAAGGCCCTGGTGGTGATGGCCACGGGTGCGGGCAAAACGCGCACAGTGATTGCGCTGGTGGACTTGCTCATGCGCGCAGGCTGGGCCAAGCGCGTGCTGTTTCTGGCCGACCGGGTGGCGCTGGTGAACCAGGCGGTGAATGCCTTCAAAGCCCACTTGCCCGATGCTGCACCGGTGAACCTGGTGACCGACCGCGCCACTGAGGGGCGGGTGTATGTGTCCACCTACCCCACGATGATGGGGCTCATCAACGAGGGCGCCGGCGGTGGAAAGCGCCGCTTTGGCGTGGGGCACTTCAACCTGATCGTGGTGGACGAGGCGCACCGCTCCATCTACCAAAAGTACCGCGCCATCTTCAGCTACTTCGATGCACTGCTGGTGGGCCTGACCGCCACGCCCAAGGACGAGATCGACCGCAACACATACAGCCTGTTTGACCTGGAAAGCGGCGTCCCCACCGATGCCTACGGGCTGGACGACGCGATTGCCGAGGGCTACCTGGCGCCGCCCCGGGCGGTGTCAGTGCCGCTGAAGTTTCAACGCGAAGGCATTCGCTACAACGACCTGAGCGATGACGAAAAAGACCAGTGGGACGCGCTGGAGTGGGACGAAGAAGGTGGCGAAACCCCCGACGAGGTGAGCGCCGAGGCTGTGAACCAGTGGCTGTTCAACACCGACACGGTGGACAAGATGCTGGCCCTGCTGAGGGAGCGCGGCCACAAGGTGGCGGGTGGCGACCGGCTGGGAAAAACCATCATCTTTGCCAAGAACCAGAGGCATGCAGAGTTCATCCAGGACCGGTTCAACGCCAACTACCCTGAATACCGGGGCGAATTTGCGCGCACCATCACCTTCAAGACCGAATACGCGCAATCGCTCATCGATGCTTTTGCGCAAAAGGACCGCGCACCGCACATCGCCATCTCTGTGGACATGCTGGACACTGGCATCGATGTGCCCGAGGTGGTGAACCTGGTGTTCTTCAAGATCGTGCGCTCCAAGGCCAAGTTCTGGCAGATGGTGGGGCGCGGCACGCGGCTTTGCAAAGATCTGTACGGGCCAGAGCAGGACAAGAAGGACTTTTTCATCTTCGACTTTTGCCAGAACCTGGAATTTTTCAGCCAGGCGCTGGAGGGCAGCGAGGGTGCGCTGGCGCAGCCGCTGTCGCAGCGGCTGTTCAATGCAAGGTTGGAACTGGTCGGCTTGCTGGACCAGCGACAACAAGAGCAGCGCCACGGAGTGGCAGACGAGGCGCGGTATCCGCTCGTCATGACGGAAGCCGTCATCCGTCACGACACCGTGGAAATGCTGCACGCCATGGTGAGAGGCATGTCGCTCAATAACTTTGTGGTGCGGCCTCATCGCCAGTGGGTAGAAACCTGGTCTCAGACCGAGTCCTGGAAACGACCTACGGCAGAGCAGTTGGCTGACGTGGCCTTGCATCTTTCGGGGCTGCCCACCAGCGTGCGAGACGATGACGAAGACGCGAAGCGATTCGATGCGCTGATGCTAGGAACACAACTGGCGATGCTGCGGCAAGAAGCCTCATTGTCCCGCCTGCAAACGAAAGTTCAGCAGCTCGCTGCCAATTTGCTGGAATTGAGCAATGTGCCCAGCGTTCGAGAACACCTGCTGATCATCGAAGCGATTGCACGCGATGAATGGTGGCAGGACGTCACTTTGCCCATGCTGGAGAAAGCGCGGCGCAAACTTCGCAGCCTGATCAAACTGATCGAGAAAAGCGGCCGAAAACCGATTTACACCGACTTCACCGACGTGGTGGACGAGGCGACCGATGTGGAGCTGCCATTGGTCACCAGCGCGGTGAACTTTGATCGCTTTCGCAGCAAAGCCAAGGTGTTTTTGCGCGCTCACGAAAGCCGGATCGCCCTGCATAAGTTGCGCCGTAACCAACCGCTGACCCACGCCGACCTGCAAGAGTTGGAAGCATTGCTGCATGAAGCCGGCGCAACGCCGCACGACATCGCGCGGGCCTGTACGCTGCACACCAGTCTGCCGGCATTTGTCAGATCGTTGGTCGGACTGGATCGCGAAGCGGCAACACTGGCATTTGCCCATTGGGTCACTTCAGGCACCGCGACTGCATCCCAATTGCAATTCATCGAAGAGATCGTCCAGCACCTCACTGACCACGGCGCAATGCCTGCCGAGAGGCTCTACGCGTCTCCTTTCACGGACATCCACGCTCAGGGGCCAGAGGGCATCTTCGATTCGCAGAATGTCGAGCAACTCTTTTCGGCACTGCAAAAGCTCGAACATCCCAAAGTCGCTTAGAGGATGGTTTTGCACACCCGTTAAAAAGATAGCAGCATGCCCTAGCATTCTTTGCCCTCCAGGCAAAAAAGCCTCGCAAATGGCTGCAGCAAAAGCGGTAGCAGCTCATTTTTCAATAGCACAACACAGGAGACAACGATGCCGCAGCCACCCGCACCCGACGCCGCCAGCCCGCCCCTGGTCTTTCGCCGCGAAGGCACCATCGCCACGCTGCAGTTCCACCGCCCGGCCGCGCTCAACGCCATCGACGTGCCCATGGCCCAGGCCCTGTGCGCGGCCGCGCGCAGCATCGCGGCCGATCCGGGCGTGCGCGCCGTGGTGCTGTGCGGCGCGGGCAAGGGCTTCATGGCGGGGGGCGATCTGGCCACCTTGCGCGAAGACCCCGTCCAGGGCGCCGCGGACCTGCTGGGCCCGCTCAACGAGGCCGCCACCCTGCTCGCGAACATCGATGCGCCCGTCATCGCCAAGGTGCACGGCGTGGCCGCCGGGGCCGGCATGAGCCTGATGCTGCTGGCCGATTTCATCCTCGCCGCCGAGGGCACGCGCTTCAACCTGGCCTACATCAACCTGGGCACCAGTTGCGACGTGGGCGCCTCGTGGGCCCTTCCGCGCCAGGTGGGCCTGCGCCGCGCGCTGGAGATCGCCCTGCTCGGCGACACGCTCACCAGCGCCGATGCCGAGCGCCTGGGCCTGGTCAACCAGGTGGTGCCCGCCGACCAGCTCGATGCGGCGGTGGACGCACTCGCCGAGCGCCTGGCCACCGGTCCCACAGTGGCGCTGGGCCACATGCGCCGGCTGATGCGCGCCTCGTTCGACCGCGACCTGCCCGCGCAACTGGAGGCGGAAACCCGCGCCTTCGGCGACTGCGCGCGCACGGCCGACCTGGCCGCGGGCATCGCCGCCTTCTACGCCAAGGAAAAACCGCGCTTCGAAGGGCGGTAGGCAAACTGCGCGGCAGGGCACCACACGGCAGCGGCCGCTGACGCCCACGCGCCTGCCCTGCCGGCCGCCCGGCCCTACCATTCCGTCCGATCCGCAGCGCAGCGCAACGACCGGCCCCCGATTTTCAGCACCTGTCCGTCCATTCATTCATTCCTTGAGGAGACCCCTGCCATGAACCACCGCGACGTCTTCATCGTCGGCACCGCCCGCACCGCCATCGGCACCTTCGGCGGCACGCTCAAGGACGTGCCCAACAGCCAGCTGGCCACCACGGTCACGCGCGCCGCCATCGAACGCAGCGGCCTCGCACCCGACACGGTGGGCCACGTGGTCATGGGCAACGTCATCCCGACCGACACCAAGGACGCCTACCTGGCCCGCGTGGCCGCCATCGATGCGGGCTGCCCCATCGAGACGCCGGCCTTCAACGTCAACCGCCTGTGCGGCTCCGGACTGCAGGCCATCGTGTCGGCCGCGCAGGCCATCGTGCTGGGCGACTGCGACGTGGCCGTCGGCGGCGGCAGCGAATCCATGAGCCGCGGCCCCTACTTCGACACCGCCGCGCGCTACGGCCAGCGCATGGGCGACGCCAAGAGCATCGACTACATGCTGGGCATCCTGCACGACCCCTGGCAGAAGATGCACATGGGCATCACCGCCGAGAACGTGGCCGAGCGCTACCGCATCAGCCGCACCATGCAGGACGAACTGGCCGCCGCCAGCCAGCACCGCGCCGCCGCGGCCATTGCCGCCGGGCACTTCAAGGCGCAGATCGTTCCGGTCGAGATCGCCACGCGCAAGGGCACCGTGCTGTTCGACACCGACGAGCACGTGCGCGGCAACACCACGCTGGACGTGCTGGCCGGCATGAAGCCCGCGTTCAAGAAGGACGGCGGCAGTGTCACCGCCGGCAATGCCTCGGGCATCAACGACGGCGCGGCCGCCGTGGTGCTGGTGGCCGGCGACCGCGTGGCCGCGCTGAACGCCAAGCCGCTCGCCCGCCTGGTCGGCTACGCGCACGCGGGCGTGGACCCGGCCTACATGGGCATCGGCCCCGTGCCCGCCACGCGCCAGGTGCTGCAGCGCACGGGCCTGAAGATCGAGGACATGGACGTCATCGAGGCCAACGAGGCCTTCGCCGCCCAGGCCTGCGCCGTCATCCAGGAACTCGGCCTGGACCCCGCCAAGGTCAATCCCAACGGCTCGGGCATCTCCCTGGGCCACCCCGTGGGCGCCACCGGCGCGATCATCACGACCAAGGCCGTCGCGGAGCTGCACCGCACGGGCGGGCGCTATGCGCTGGTCACGATGTGCATCGGCGGCGGGCAGGGCATCGCGGCCATCTTCGAGCGGGTTTGAAACGGTTGGAAACAGCCAGGGCAAAAGGCACGCGGCCGACTAGGATCGCTGCTTTTGTCCGCCCACTCGACGATGCCTTACATCTACCAAAACGCCGAAGCCCTGGAGGGAACCAGCAAGGTCGGCAGCAAGCACTGCGTGGCCCTGCTGCAGCACTATGCGCAACTGCCCCACACCAGTTCCTGGAAACCGGGCGAGACCGTCTTCGGCAACGCCAACATCAAGAAAGGCACGGCCATCGCCACCTTCAACGACAAAGGACGCTACGGCAGCCTGCCCACGGGCAACCACGCCGCGTTCTTCATCTCGCAGGACCCTGGCGGCATCTGGATCATGGACCAGTGGCTGAGCGATACGCAAAAACCCAAGGTCTCCATGCGCTACATCCGGCCGAAAGTCCAGCGCAAGAACGGGGATTTCGCCGATCCCAGCAACAACGCCGCCGCGTATTCCGTCATCGAGTGATCGACCAAGAAAAGGCCCACATGCGCTCCACCCCCCTTTTGCGCCGCCCTGCAGCCCGAGCGGCGGCGCTGGTTGCCCTTACCGCAGCGCTCTTCTCTGGCGTGTCCGCTCCAGCGATTGCCGCCACGGCATCGCTGGACTGCCCGGCCACCGTGCGCCTCACCTCGCCCCGCGCGGAGGCCGCCGGCCTGCCGGCCGGCACCGAGATCGTGCTCGACCAGCGCCCCCTGCGCCTGACCGGCCACAACGTCTTCGACGGCCCGCCCGCCCAGGGCGCCGTCCTCATGCCCCAGTCGGACAAGCCCGGCAAGGGGGGCGCCACGGCCGTGTGGAATTTCGAAGGCGACTACCCGCAGGGCAAGTTCCTCGCGTGCGACTATGCCGGCGGCGCCGTGCGCGTGGTGCAGCGCGTGGACGACGCGGTGAAGCGCTGCACCGCCCGATCGAGCACCACGAAGAACCCGGCCACGCTGCAGACGCGCTTCCAGTGCGAGTGAGCCGCGCCTGAGGGCGCGCGGCGGATGTCCCGGCAGACGGTGCCCCGCCGCGATGGGCACCACCGCCCGTTTGATACATTTTCAATAGCACACCAGGCAAACAATCCGCCGGCATGGCGGGGTTTTCACTTGTAGAACGCTTCCACCGCGCCCTTGAGCGTGATCATCAGCGGCCGGCCCTTGCGGTCCACCGTCTTGCCCGCGGGCACCTTCACCCAGCCCCCGCTCACGCAGTACTCCTCCACGTCGAAGCGCTCCTTTCCATTGAAGCGGATCCCGATGTCGTGCTCGAACACGGCGGCGACATGGTGCGGGCTGCGCGGGTCGATGGAGAGGTGGTCGGGCAGGTCGGGGCGTTGCGGAGCGTCGGTCATCAATTTTCTCTTCTGAAAACAAAATCAACAATGGAGAGCGAAATAATCGGATGGGTTAATGCTTCAATCCTGCATGATCAATAACAAAGGGAGTCATCCTGTCAAATACCTATCAATACCATGACCTCGCCGACCTTTCTCCGGAAGAATTATTCCTGTGGATAGCCATCGACCAGACACTGGATCAACTGGGCGGGGTCGATATCGCCGCTGCAGCTGCCATCCTTTCAGGGCAGCCATTCCTGCCGACACGCGGTAAATTCGCAGGAGCGACCCGAGGAACATCGATCGCTTCGGTGGTATCGAGAAAAATGCTGCAGCAGCGAATGCCCTTTGCTTTGCCGACCCTCACGGGGGCCAGCTTGAGAACGCTCAGACTGACTTTCACCAGGAGCCTCGGTGCCTTCGTGGGGCGCCTGGTTCCTGGCGTCGGCTGGACCGTGCTGGCATACGATGTTTTCCAGATCATCAACCAGTCGATCACGAAGTACAACGCCCTCGCGAAGAAAGAAGACCGCCTATGGTAGCCGCCGCCCCTTCCGACTTATGGAAAGACCTGGTTCAGCTGGCATCGTCTGTGGATTCCGTCGGATTAAGGCAGCTGGGAAAGCAAATCGATTACACGCCCCATACCGATCTGGTCAAAGACCTGGGCCTGACCGGCGATGACGCCTTTCATTTCATGGAAAATTTTGCTTCCAGGTTCCATGTGGCCCCAGGCGATTACCGGCCATCCGACTATTTCGGCGCAGAAGGTCTCTGGCTGCTTTCCCCTTTCAAGAAAAGCAAGCGCACCCGACCCATTACCTTGGGCATGCTCCTCCTGGCAGCAAAGGCAGGCGTGTGGGATGCACAAAGGCTTCAACAGGCGCATGAGCAAAAACAGTACGGCTGACTCGCGATCGCAAGATCGCGCAGGTGATTGATCGGCCGGTGCCCGTGGTCGTCTGGGCCCTGCCCAGCCGGGGTCAACCCCCTCACCGCAGCATCGCGTACCCCACCCCGATCGCTGCCGCCAGCCCCACCGCATCCGCCACCAGCGCGCACGCCAGCGCATGCCGCGCGTGCCGGATGCCCACGCTGCCGAAGTACACCGCCAGCACGTAGAAGGTGGTTTCCGTCGATCCCTGCACGATGGCGGCCAGGCGGCCGGCGAAGGAATCGACGCCGTGCGTCTGCATGACGTCGATCATCAGGCCCCGCGCGCCGGCGCCGGAGAGCACCTTCATCAGCCCCACGGGCAGGGCCGGCAGGAACGCGGTGTCCCAGCCCATCGCCGCCACGCCCGCGCCGATGGCGCCCAGCAGTGCATCCACTGCAGCCGGCGATGCGCGGAAGATGCCCGATGGCCGCGAGGATGGCGATGAGGGTAGGGCACGATCTGCACCCAGCCTACG
>NZ_BAAJYR010000085.1:0-14042 GCF_057546605.1 Acidovorax sp. KPB24-03
CGATGCGGTCGGCCTCGCGCTCCATGTCGCGCGAGAAGTTCAGCTGGTTCTGCACCGCCACCGCCTGCCCGCCGATCATCAGCGCCTGGGCCGCATTCGGGCTCTTGCTGGCGGCCAGCGCGCCCAGCACCAGAGCCCCGAGCATCAGCGGCGTCTGCCGGTTCTGCTGCGTGATCAGGCGCGAGATGTGGCGCTGCGTGACGTGGCTCAGCTCGTGCGCCAGCACCGACGCCAGCTCGTCGCGCGTGGACACCACGCCGATCAGGCCCAGGTGCACGCCGAAATAGCCGCCCGGCAGCGCGAAGGCATTCACCGTGCGGTCCCGGCCCAGCAGGATCTCCCAGGCAAAGCGCTCGTCCAGTTCGGGGGACAGCTCCCCGCGCTCGCGCGCCGCCTTCACCAGGGGTTGGAAGATGCTGTCCACGTACTCGTTGAGCACCGCGTCGTCGATGTAATCCGGATCGCGGTACAGCTCGCGGATGATGCGGTCGCCGAGCTGGCGCTCCTGGGCGGTGGTGAGGTCGGAGCTGTCGCCCAGCGTGGGCAGGCCCGCTTGCGCATGCACGGCGGTCGTGCCGCACACACCGCTCACGATGAAAAGGGAAGCGGCCACCGCCTGACGCACAAGCACCAGAGGCCGTTTTCGATCAAATGGCACGCAAAGTCTCCTGCACTGATTCGGCCACGCCACCCCGGCCCTGGCCGCTACACATGACCGTATGATGCCCTGGCCCCCGAATGTTCCCTGCCGGCGAATGACCCGCGTGCAATCCCCAGTACTTGTATGAGCGATACCCCCACTCCCTCCAGCCTGACCCACTTCGACGCCCTGGGCCAGGCCCACATGGTCGATGTGGGCGCCAAGCCGGCCACGCACCGCGTTGCCGTCGCCACCGGCCGCATCGAGATGCAGGCGGAAACGCTCGCGCTCATCGGGTCCACGTCCACCAAGAAAGGGGACGTTCTAGGCGTGGCGCGGATCGCCGGCATCATGGCCGCCAAGAAGACCAGCGATCTGATCCCGCTGTGCCATCCGCTGGCCCTCACACGCGTTGCGCTGGAATTCGAGCTGCGCACTAATGAAAGCGCCGTGCTGTGCACGGCGACAGTAGAGACAGTGGGCGCAACCGGAGTGGAGATGGAGGCCCTCACTGCCGTCCAGGTGGCGCTCCTGACCATCTACGACATGTGCAAAGCGGCAGACAAGGATATGGTCATCGGGGGCGTCCGCCTACTGGAAAAGCGCGGCGGGAAGTCAGGCAGTTTCTTCGCTCCCGCCTCTCCATTCCGCTGAGTCCCGCGCCCGCAGGGGTCAAGGTGCCAGTGCCCCAGCGCGGCTTAAAGGGCAGGCCGCCTGCAGGGACCATTTTTCGATCTGCTCTTCTGCCTTGAAGACACCGAACCGCCCAAACATTACTTGATAGACCTTCCATTGCTCCGCCGCTTCCTGGCAGCGGTCCTTTCGGACCAAGGCAAGGTAATAGTGAAGGTGGGTGGAAAGCCATGGAAACCGCTCTGACAGCCGGCGTGCCAACTCCGGGGATTTGCCCGCATCAGAGGCCTGGGCGTCATTGCGCTGGCTTGCAATAAGTTCGCCATATTGAGTCAACAACTTGGGAGGCGAATGGTATGTATGGCGTTGTTCGGCACTGGTGATGAATTGATTTTCCACGCGCAATGCCCGGTAATCTTCTTCGATTTTTTGATACTCCACGGCGATGAATGCGCAAACCGCCAGGACAGCCAAAACCATCCCTTGGTAGATTCTTTTGGCACTCGTTGAAAACTCTTTTGCCCAGCCAATTTCCGCTTCCAGTGCGCCAGCGAAGAAACCTACCGCCAGAGAAAAATAGAGATAGGCGTATGGATACTCCAGCATGCTGTGCACCGCGATGGGCAAAATGATTGCCACACAGCACAGAGAATTCGCGCTGATTTTCTTGCCCAGCGCATCCACTGCCGTTCGTGCGCACCAGACTCCACCAGCAACGATCAGCAATCCTCCGAGCGGTATGCCGAACCACAGCAGCAGATCCAGCAGGAGGTTATGGGCATGGTCGATATTCAAGATCGACGAAAAAACAGAAGCAGCCGCAAAATGGCTCGCGCCCAAACGCAGCCAGCCAAAACCTAGCCAAGGTTCCTGCTGAAGCGACCACAGCATCTGCCTCCAAATTTCCAAGCGCCCGGTGGGATTCAACCCTATCCCCGTTCTCAATGCCGTCCCGCCAAACCAGGGCGCAATACGGTCCAGATGGATGTAGACGAGCAGGAACACGAGAAAACAGGGCAGCAACCACCAAAGGGTTTTTGAAAGCCCTGCGCGCCGGCCAAAAACTATCAGCAGCAAGCACAGGAGAGCCAGGCTAAGGGCACCCGTACGGGACTCCGACACTGCCAACGCGCAGCACAGCAAAAGCGCTGTCCCTACCAGCACCATACGGTTCACGGAACCTCGACCGTCCAGATAGACCAAGACAGCAATAGCCATGACCAGCAACGTCGCCAAATGGTTGGGCTGCCCGAAGTTGGCATAGGCGCGGCCTCCGCTTTCCAGCATCCAGAGGCCCAGGTTGACACCGGACCATTGCGCCAGACCGATCACCGCACTGATCACAGCCGCAACGAGAATGACCAGACACCATGAGCGGACCGAGTAGGTCAGGTCATGGTGGAGACTTGTGGAAGCAGCCTGCGCGCCCTGTTGAGCGGCCATTCCAAAAAGTACGGCGAAGAGTAGCCCTGCAGCCATGTCGTCCCGCGACAAGCCATGCATCGGGGCCTGCAGAAGAATGCAGATCACCCAGAGGAGCAGAAGTATCGCAATGCGCGGCGGAAATACCAGCAGATGCTTCCACGGCATCAAAAGAAATATTCCGACCACCATGAAGAACTCATGGTGGTAGGTGGTCCAGGGAGGAACTTGATCGGGGGCAATCCAGGCCAGTAACAGGCCCGCATGCCCCAAAATCACCCGCAGCGACTTCAAGGAAGACATCACGTAAAAAGAAAAACCTCCCCGAAGGGAGGTTTCTCATCGAATCAATTCGTTGATTACTTGCACGAGCCAGGCGCGTACTTCGCCATGTCGCCCGAGGAGGTGCAGCGCCATTCAGAAATCTGCACGCCGCGGTGCTGACCATTGGTCGAGGGAACCAAGGGCGTAGTGCTGTTGAGGTAAGGGGTCAGGGTCAAGGTACCGGTAGGCGCGTTCGTGGTGATACCAAGAGCGGTGAAGTTAGGCGTCACCGTGATCACGCCATCGGCCGTGGTCGTGATGCTCTGGACCATTTTGGTCGGGCCAGAACCAGCGGCGTTGGCGGTATTCGCTTCGCAACCCCAAGCATTGGTCGTCGAAGGAACAAAGTCAGAACGCATCGTTTGCACGGCTTCGCTGATGGTCGTGCGGCATTGCGAAGCAGCCAACACCACTTCAGCAGCACGTGCCTTGATGGTGTAGTCCTTGTAGGCCGGCAGGGCCACGGCAGCCAGAATACCGATAATCGCCACCACGATCATCAATTCAATCAGGGTGAAACCCTTTTGCAGATTGCGCTTCATAAATCTCTCCTAGGAGGTCGATTGCAAATAAAAACCTGCAGAAGAATTCTCCAGGTCCGCCATCAACTCAGCAGGTTCCATGCCAACGCGGCCCATCCGCCAAAACAGAGAAACCTCAGGGGAACAAAGCAGGGAACCCCATCTGAATCGCTCCATCCCTGGCACTTGTGACAAATTTGTCCACCACCCCTGTCACAAGCAGATGCGTGAGTTACGAATCTCGCCGCACCTCTAGCCGACTGATACCAACCCATCAGCCCTGAACGAACTCCATCTCCGTCCCTGCCAGCGCCAAGCGGTCCCCGCTCTTCAACAACACCGGTTCATCCGCCATCACGGCGCCATTCAACTGAGGCCGCTGCGCGCCTTCCACGTGCGACAGCACAAATCCATGGTGCCGCTTGGTGATCGACGCAACCGCCACACCCGGCTTGCCGATGGTGGTCACCACCTTGACCAGCGCCACCTCGCGCCCTGCAGCCGCCCCTGAGCAGACCCGGATGGACGCGCTCAAGACCGGAGCGGGCGTCGACCCGGCGGCGGACAGCGGGGCGGAACGGGAGGTCAAAGGCCGTGGCGGCACCATGCCGGGCTTGAACACCATGGTCTTTTCGAAGTTTTCGCCCTCGTTTTCCTGCAGGAAGCGGATCTTGTACTTGCCCACTTCCACCGTGTCCCCGTTGCGCAGCGGCTGGCGCTTGACGGGTTGCCCATTCACGTAGGTGCCGTTGGTGCTGCCGAGGTCCTCGATCTCCACCTCGTCGGGCGAGACATGGAGCACGGCGTGTTCGCCACTGACGGCCAGGTTGTCGATGACGATGTCGTTATAGGGGCGGCGGCCGAGGGTCGTACGCTCCTTCGTCAATTGGACTTCCTTGATGACGACTCCGTCGATCGACACGATCATTTTCGGCATGATCAATTCCTCATTCTTTCATTGCGATGGTCGGCCAGGTGGCTGATTCAACTTCAATCGGCACGCAAAAATCGCGACATCAAGCCGCGCTTCCTCTCAATGGATCCCGCCTGCACCAGCAGCACGCTGATGTTGTCGCGGCCGCCCCGGGCATTGGCGGCTTCGATCAGATGGGCGGCTTTGTCCTCCAGGGGTTCCTGTACCAGGGCCAGCGCTTGAATCTGATCGTCTTCGACCATGTCGGTCAAGCCATCCGAGCACATCACGAACAGATCCTGCGGCTCCACGGGAAACTCATTGATTTCGACCAGTACAGCACTTTCCACGCCAAGGGCCCGGGTGACCAGGTTGCGCTGCCCTGATATCGCCGCTTCTTGCGGCGTGAGGATGCCGGCATCCACCTGTTCCTGCAGCCAGGAGTGGTCGCGCGTGATCTGTCTGAGCACACCGCCGCGCAGGCAATAGCACCGTGAATCGCCGATGTGCCCGAGGATCAGGCGATCGCCCAGAAAAACGCCGACCACCACCGTGGTGCCCATGCCCGAATACTGCGGATGGGAGAGCGACGCATCGAAGATGGCGTGGTTGGCCCGCTCCACGCAGTCTTCCAGCGCTCGGCGCACTTCCGTCGACGCGGCACGGGGGCCGGCTTGCGCCAGCCACTGGGTCATTTCGTCGTGAATGAGGCTGGTGGCCATGCCGCTTGCGATTTCGCCCGCGTTGTACCCGCCCATGCCATCGGCGAGCACCGCCAGCTGCGCGCTGGCGTCCGCGATCACGGCGTCTTCATTGTTCGAGCGCACCCGGCCTTGGTCGGTGCGGGCGCAAAACTGATAGTTCAGCTTGATTCCCAAGGTCATGCTTCACCCGGCGCAGGGAGAAGCAAAGCTGCGCCAGCGGTGTGCGCAGTCCCTGTTGCAGTTTTTTGAAAATCCCCCATGTCGTGCCCTGTTGCGTCGCGTTCCGCATCATAGACGACGGACCCGCCGCCGAGAGGGCCTCGGGGTCGGCCGACCCCAAGTTTTCATCGGGCTACCGGAGGTACAACCGCATCAACCGGCCGCCGCCGAGTTTTGCTGCGCCCGCGCCTGCAGGAATTTTCCGGCGCCCACCACGAACAGGGCGCCCAAAGCGGCCGCCACATAGTGCAAGGAAGGATGGGCCAGGACAACATCGTGCAGCGATGCATCGCTGGCGATGGTCTCGCCCCCCACCCAGCCGATCAGGCCGGCTCCGAACAGAACGATGATGGGAAAGCGCTCCATGAGCTTGATCATGAGCGTGCTGCCAAAAATGACGAGCGGAATGCTGATGGCCAGGCCGAGGATCAACAGGACCATGTTGCCGTGGGCCGCGGCGGCCACGGCGATCACGTTGTCCAGGCTCATCACCAGATCGGCGATCAGGATGGTACGGACGGCCGCCATGAGCCCGCCGCCGGACTGGGAGCCTTCGCCGTCTTCGTCGCTGTCGGTCATCAGCTGCAGGCCGATCCACAGCAGCAGGCAGCCGCCGATGATCTGCAGGAAAGACAGCTCCAGCAGCTTGGCGGCCACCACGGTCAGCACGATGCGCAGCACCACGGCGGCGCCTGAGCCCCAGAAAATGGCTTTCTTCTGCTGATGCGGGGGGAGCGAGCGCGCGGCCAGTGCGATGACCACGGCGTTGTCGCCGGACAGGATGATGTTGATCCAGACGATCTTGACGAGGCCGATCCAGAAGTCGGCCGTGTGCAGGAATTCCATGCGAGGTATCTCCGTGTTATGAATGAAAGAGGCGCCCGAAACCAGGGTTTCGGGCGCCTCTTCTTTTATGGGAGAGCGCAGTTTATCGGGGCTGCAAACCCCTTTCGTCCGTAGTTTTGCTTACGGATTACTTCAGCTGCGCCTTGAGCAGCTTGCCGAGCTCGGAAGGATTGCGGGTGATGATGAAGCCCGACTCTTCCATGATGGCGAGCTTGGCATCGGCCGTGTCGGCACCGCCGGAGATCAGCGCGCCCGCGTGGCCCATGCGCTTGCCGGGAGGCGCGGTCACGCCGGCGATGAAGCCCACGATCGGCTTCTTCATGTTGGCCTTGCACCATTGGGCGGCTTCCGCTTCGTCCGGGCCACCGATTTCGCCGATCATGATGACGGCATCGGTGTCGGGATCGTCGTTGAAGGCCTTCATCACGTCGATGTGCTTGAGGCCGTTGATGGGGTCGCCACCAATGCCCACGGCGCTCGACTGGCCCAGGCCCACTTCCGTCAGCATGGCCACGGCTTCGTACGTCAGCGTGCCGGAACGGCTCACCACGCCGATGCGGCCCTTGCGGTGGATGTGGCCGGGCATGATGCCGATCTTGATTTCGTCAGGCGTGATCAGGCCGGGGCAGTTGGGGCCCAGCAGCAGCGTCTTCTTGCCGCCGGCGGCTTCCTTGGCCTTCATCTTGTTGCGCACTTCAAGCATGTCGCGCACCGGAATGCCTTCGGTGATGCAGATAGCCAGGTCCAGATCGGCTTCCACGGCTTCCCAGATGGCAGCGGCGGCGCCTGCGGGCGGCACGTAGATCACCGACACGGTGGCGCCGGTCTGCGATGCGGCTTCCTTGACGGAGGCGTAGATCGGAATATTGAAGATCGACTCGCCAGCCTTCTTCGGGTTCACGCCTGCCACGAAGGCGTTCTTGCCGTTCGCGTATTCCTGGCACTTTTCGGTGTGGAACTGGCCGGTCTTGCCCGTGATGCCCTGGGTGATGACCTTGGTGTCTTTGTTGATGTAGATCGACATGTGTGTTCTCCGGGCTTACTTGACGGCAGCAACGATCTTGGTCGCAGCTTCGGCCATGGTGTCTGCGGCGATGATGGGCAGGCCGGATTCGGCCAGCATCTTCTTGCCCAGCTCTTCGTTGGTGCCCTTCATGCGCACGACCAGCGGCACGTTCAGGTTCACGGCCTTGCAGGCGGTGATGACGCCGGTGGCGATGGTGTCGCACTTCATGATGCCGCCGAAGATGTTGACCAGGATGCCTTCGACCTTGGGGTTCTTCAGCATGATCTTGAAGGCTTCGGTGACCTTCTCGGGGGTGGCACCGCCGCCCACGTCCAGGAAGTTGGCCGGCTCGCCGCCGAACAGCTTGATGGTGTCCATGGTGGCCATGGCCAGGCCGGCGCCGTTCACCAGGCAGCCGATGTTGCCGTCCAGGCTGATGTAGGCCAGGTCGAACTTGGAGGCTTCCACTTCGGCCGGATCTTCTTCGTCAAGATCGCGGTAGGCCACGATTTCAGGATGGCGGAACAGCGCGTTGGCGTCGAAGTTGAACTTGGCGTCCAGCGCCATCAGGTTGCCCTTGGAGTCGCAGTTCAGCGGGTTGATTTCCACCAGCGAAGCGTCCGTCTCCATGTAGCACTTGTAGATCTTGGCGAAGATGTCCACGGCCTGGTCGATGGACGCGCCGGTCAGGCCGATGGCTGCAGCCACCTTCTTGCTCTGCTCGGCGGTGATGCCGGTCAGGGGATCGATCATCTCGGTGATGATCTTCTCGGGCGTGGAGTGCGCCACTTCCTCGATGTCCATGCCGCCTTCGCTGGAAGCGATCAAGGCCACCTTCTGCGTGCCGCGGTCGGTCACCAGCGAGACATACAGTTCGTTCTTGATGTCGGCGCCGTCTTCGATGTACAGGCGGCGGACCTTCTGGCCTTCGGGGCCGGTCTGGTGCGTCTTGAGCTGCATGCCCAGGATTTCGCCCGAGATGCGCTTGACATCGTCGATGGTCTTGGCGACCTTCACGCCGCCGCCCTTGCCACGGCCACCGGCGTGGATCTGGGCCTTGACCACCCACACGGGGCCGCCGAGCTTCTGGGCAGCCTCCACGGCTTCCTGCACCGTGAAAGCAGGGATGCCGCGCGGAACGGGCACACCAAAATTGCGCAAGATTTCCTTGCCTTGGTATTCGTGAATCTTCATGAGGTCTCTCTCAGGGAAGGATGTTGGTAACCCGTTTGCCATGAGCAGATGTCTGGCCGCGGGCGGGTGACATGGCAACCGGCGACTGTATCATGCTGCGATGCACCATCCCCTTGCGGATGTCACGTACCACGGCGGGCCGCCACGGCCATCTTTTGCAGGAGCATTCCATGTCCAAAGTCTTCATCGACGGCGAAGCCGGCACCACGGGCCTGCAGATCCGCGAGCGCCTGCAGGCGATGCCGCAGGTGCAGGTGGTCAGCATCGCGCCCGAGCGGCGCAAGGACCCGGCCGCCAAGCGCGAACTGATCGCCGGCGTGGACCTGGTGATCCTGTGCCTGCACGACGATGCCGCCCGCGAGACCGTGGCCATGGTGGACGAGATCGAAAAGGCCAGTGGCCGCCGCATCAAGGTGATCGACGCCAGCACGGCGCACCGCACGGTGGCGGGCTGGGTGTTCGGCTTTCCCGAACTGGCCGCGGGCCAGAGCGATGCCGTGGCATCAGCCACGCGGGTGGCCAACCCCGGTTGCTATGCCACCGGGGCGATCGCGCTGCTGCGCCCGCTGGTGGAGGCCGGCCTGGTGCCGGTCGATTTCCCGCTGGCCCTGCCTTCGGTGAGCGGTTACTCGGGCGGCGGCCGCACGATGATCGAGGCCTACGAGCAAAACGCCGCCCCGGCCTTCGAGTTGTATGCCCTGGGCCTGTCGCACAAGCACCTGCCCGAGATCATGAAGTACACCGGCCTGACCCGCCGGCCGATCTTCGTGCCGGCCGTGGGCAACTTCCAGCAAGGCATGCTGGTGCAGCTGCCGCTGCACCTGGACCTGCTGCCCGGCGCGCCCAAGGCGGCCGACCTGCACGACGCCCTGGTCGCGCACTACGCCAAGAGCAACACGCCGGACCAGTGGGTGAAGGTGCTGCCGCCGACGGACGACGGCAAGCTCGACGCCCTGGCGCTCAACGACACCAACCAGCTCGAACTGCGCGTGTTCGCCAATGAAAACTACCGCCACGCGGTGCTGGTGGCCCGCCTGGACAATCTCGGCAAGGGCGCCAGCGGCGCGGCGGTGCAGAACCTGAAGCTGATGCTGGGCCTGTGATGGGCCGTGGCGTGATGGGCGGAGGCGCCGCCACCGCGATGCCGTGCGCCCGGCCTCAGGCCCGCCCCATGCGCTGAAAGAGCCCGCCGGGCAGGCGGGCCACCTGCCCTTCCAGTTCCAGTTCGAGCAAGGCGACCTGCAGCGACGCGGCATCCATGCCGGTGCGCGCCACCAGCGCATCGAGGCCGGTCGGGTCGAACCCCAGCGCCTGCAGCAGTGGCGCGTGCTCTCCCGCCGGCAACCCCTCGCTGCTGTCGCCATCGCCATTGCTGCGCGGCAAGGGCGCCTGCGATGCGGGCGCGGCCCGCGGTGCCTCTGAGGGCGCCAAGCGCAATTCTTCCAGCACGTCCTGCGCGGACTCGACCAGTTTGGCCCCCTGCCGGATCAGCGCATGGCAGCCCCGGGACTGCGGCGCGTGGATGGAGCCGGGAATGGCGAACACCTCCCGCCCCTGCTCGGCGGCCAGCCGGGCGGTGATCAGCGAGCCCGAGGCCAGCGCCGCCTCCACCACCAGCGTGCCTTGCGACAGCCCGGCGATGATGCGGTTGCGCTTGGGGAAATTGCCCGCCAGCGGCGGCGTGCCCAGCGGGTATTCGCTCACCAGCACGCCGTTTTGCGCGATGCGGTGGGCGAGGTCCAGGTTCTTGCGCGGGTAAACGCGGTCCAGCCCGGTGCCCACCACGGCGAGGGTCGCGGGCAGGTCGTCGGCACCGTCCACCCCGCCGTCCAGCGCCCCTTCGTGCGCCGCGGCATCCACGCCCAGCGCCAGGCCGGAGACGATGCACAGGCGGGCGCTGCGCAGCGCCCGCGCGAACTGCCGAGCATGGTCGGCGCCCTGTGCCGTGGGATTGCGGCTGCCCACGATGGCGATGCAACGCTCGGTCGTCCAGGGTGTCGTCTGCGCCAGGAACCGGGGTGCCCCCATGAGGTAGAGCATGAGGGGCGGGTCTTCGGTGGCCAGCAGGCCCGGCGGATAGGCCGGATCGCCCAGCGTGACGATCTGGCGGGCGGGCTGGCCCGGCGCCGCACCGTTCAGCCACTGCCACGTGGTCTCGACCAGCGCCTCGAGCGTGGGCGGCACGGTGCCCAGGGCCCGCGCCTGGGCGGGCGTGGCACAGGCCTGCAGCGCCGCTGGCGATGCGGTGAACAGGTTCTGCGGCAGCCCGAACGCGGCCAGCAGCCGGCGCGCGGCCCCATTGCCGACGCCGGGTGTGAGCGCCAGCCGCAGCCAGGCGGCCAATTCGTCCCGATCCATGGAGGTCAAAGCAGGCATCCCGAGGCCAAGGGGCGCCCGCCAAGGCGCCCCTGGAGAGGGCCGCAGGGCTTACTGCGGATTGACGAGGCGGTCGCCGACCCGCACGCCCTGCTGCACCTGCAGCAGCAGCACGTAGGAGACGCGATCGAACGTGCGGAACACCATGCCCACGCCGTTGGCCTCGCTCGGCAGCTTGATCATGGCCTTGTTCTCGTCGGTCTTGTCCTTGATGCGCTCGCCCTTGGTGAGCAGCGTGAGGACATGGCCGGCCTCGATCCCGTCGCGGGTGCCGCGGTTGATGGCGATCACCTGGTTCTGCGCGGCATAGGCCACGGCCGAGCTGCCATACAGCGACACGACGCGCGCATCCACCGGGGCCTGCGGCGCGCGCGGCGTGTAGCTGGCGTAGCCGCGCGCGGGGGCAGGCAGCAGGCGGTCGCCGGCGCGCATTTCTTCCTTGGCGCTGCTCAGGTCCACGGTGGCGGGCACCACGTCGAGCGTGACTTCGCCCTTGGGATCGCGCGTTTCCTCGGTGGTTTCGCCGCGCACCAGTTCGGCCTTGCCGACGTACTGGGCTTCGTAGCCCAGGATCTCGCCGGACTCGGGGTCCTTCATGGGGATGGCATTGCGGAACACGCGGTACTGGCGCGGCACGCCGGGCCCCAGGCGCAGCGGATTGCCGGTGGCGCCGCGCACGTAGGCCCGGTCGCCGCTGGCCATGAGCACGCGTTCATCGACGGTGGCGACGATGCGCGGGGCCTGCTGCAGCGTGAGCTCGTCCACCACCAGCGGCTCGACGAGGAACGGCTCGATCAGGTGGGGCTGCAGGGTGGGCAGCGCGGTGCCGGCCAGGCTGTCGGTGCGGGTGCGGGGCGAGACGCGCACCGTGTCATTGGGCACCTGGCCCGACGGGCTGGTGCGCAGGCGGGCATAGCCGTCCACCTTTTCCAGGTACAGCGTCTGGCCGGGGAAGATGAGGTGCGGATTGGGGATGGCCTGCAGGTTCATGCCCCAGAGTTCGGGCCAGCGCCAGGCGCGCTGCAGGTACATGCCCGAGATGCCCCAGAGGGTGTCGCCGCGCTTGACCACATAGGTGTCCGGCGCGTTGGCGGCCAGTTCCGACATCGGCACGCCCCGGGAGGCCACCTGCTGGGCGGTGGCCCGCTGATCGGTGGTGACAGGGTAGTTCTGGGCATGCGCGGGGCCGGTCAGCAGGGCTGCGGCCAGAAAAGCCAGCGCTCCCAGCGCCGCGGGCCGCAAGCCTGTGGATGCCGTCATGTTGTTCCTCTTGTCATGCATTGCGAAACGCCCCTCGCTGGCGCCAGCGCGTGTTTGTCGGTTACAAAACCCGCCGGTTGATACGTTACAAATCTTCTCGGATTCTCAGCCCAAGCCCTTGATTGGGCAACGATTATTGCGGCGGCCGGCGGCTGCCCTCATCAAAAGTGGCGAAAATAGCGACATCTTTCCGGGTTCGCCATGGCCATTCTTCCTATTCTCTGTTACCCCGATCCCCGCCTGCACACGGTGGCCAAGCCGGTCCAGGCCGTGGACGACCGCGTGCGCGCCCTGCTGGACGACATGGCGGCCACGATGTACGACGCCAACGGCATCGGCCTGGCGGCCACGCAGGTGGACGTGCACGAGCGCATCGTGGTCATCGACGTCTCCGAGGACCACGACCAGCCCCAGGTCTTCATCAATCCCGAGATCATCTGGGCCAGCGAGGAAAAGACCGTGGGCGAGGAAGGCTGCCTGTCGGTCCCCGGCATCTACGACGGCGTGGCGCGCTCCACCGCGGTCCACGTGCGGGCGCTGGACGCCCAGGGCCAGTCCCGCGTGGTCGAGGCCGAGGGCCTGCTGGCGGTGTGCATCCAGCACGAGATGGACCACCTGCTGGGCAAGGTGTTCGTCGAGTACCTCTCGCCCCTCAAACGCAACCGCATCAAGACCAAGATGCTCAAGCAGCAACGTGAGGCACGATCATGATCGCCTGGCGCTCCCTTTCCTTTTCCTCCCTGGCGCGCGGCATGGCCGCCATCGGCTTGGCGGCCGTGCTCACCGCGTGCGCGTCGCCCGACTTCGTCAAGCCCGGCGCCTCGCGCGCCGAGGTGCTGCAGAACCTGGGCCCGCCGGTGTCCGTCACGCCGTTGCCCGGTGGCGGCGAGCGGCTGCTGTACACCACCCAGCCCGCGGGCCGGCAGGTGTACCACATGGACTTCGATGCGGGCGGCCGCCTCGTGCGCACCGACCAGGTGCTCACCTTCAACAACCTGGCCGGCATTCCGGCCGGCTGGACGGTGGACGACGTGCGCCGCACCTTCGGCCCGCCGATGCGCGTGGAGCAGGTGGCGCGCTTCGACGGCGACATCTGGACCTACCGCTTCCGCGACGACCTGGGCACCCGGCGCTTCGGCCATGTGCACATCGACCCGCGCGGCGTGGTGGTGAAGGTGATGTTCACGGACGAGCCCGATCCCCGCGATCTGCTGGGATTCTGACGCCGCGACCGCCTTCATGAAGATCGTCTTTGCCGGCACGCCCGACTTCGCCCGCGTCGCCCTCCAGCGCCTGCTGGACGCCGGCTTCACCGTCCCCCTCGTCCTGACCCAGCCCGACCGCCCCGCCGGCCGGGGCATGAAGCTGCAGGCCTCGCCCGTCAAGCAATGCGCGCTGGAGCACGGCATCGCCGTGGCGCAGCCGCGCAGCCTGCGCCTGGACGGCAAGTACCCCGAGGACGCGGCCGCCGCGCGCGATGCGCTGGTCGCCGCCGGGGCCGATGCCATGGTGGTGGCCGCCTACGGGCTGATCCTGCCGCAGTGGGTGCTGGACGGGATGAGCGCCGCCCGGCCGCCCGAAGGCGCGAAGGCCCCCTCGGGGGGCAGCGAGCCACGCGCAGCGGGGAGCGTGGGGGCCCGCGGACTGGGTTGCCTGAACATCCACGCCAGCCTGCTGCCGCGCTGGCGCGGCGCCGCGCCCATCCACCGAGCGATCGAGGCGGGCGATGCCGAGACGGGCGTGACCATCATGCAGATGGATGCCGGCCTGGACACGGGCGACATGCTGCTCATCGAAAAGACCGCCATCGGCCCGCGCGACACGACGGCCACGCTGCACGACCGGCTGGCCGACCTGGGCGGCCGCATGGTCGTCGAGGCGCTGCAGCGCGCCGCCCGCGGCGGCCTGGCCGCCACGCCCCAGCCCGCCGAGGGCGTGACCTACGCGCACAAGATCGAGAAGGCCGAGAGCGCCATCGACTGGG
>NZ_BAAJYR010000086.1:0-13974 GCF_057546605.1 Acidovorax sp. KPB24-03
GCGACGGCCCCGCCGCGCTGCGCCCGGGCAGTGCGCCGCCGCACAGCTTTCCCGCCAAGCTGCTGGTGCTGCTGCACGGCCGCTGGCAGGCCGCGCCGCAGGCGCCGATCACGCTGCTGCCGTGCGAACTGGTCGAGCGCAACGGCGACGTGCTGCGCGATGTGGTCGCGGGCCTGGCGCGCCAATGGGCGCTGCCGGCCGAATGCACCGACTGGCTCACGGCGCACTGCGTGTGGGGCAACTCGCTGGTGGACCGCATCGTGTCCGAGGCCATCGCGCCCGTGGGCGCGGTGGCCGAGCCCTATGCCGTGTGGGTGATCGAACGCCACCCGCGCCTCACGCTGCCGTGCACGCACCCGGCCATCGTGCTCACCGACGACCTGGCGTTCTACGAGCGGCTCAAGCTGCTGCTGCTCAACGCCGGCCACACCTACCTGGCCGAGCGCTGGCAGCAGGAAGGCCGCGCCGCTGGCGAGACCGTGCGCGAGGCCATGGCCGATGCCGCGCTGCGTGCCGGGCTGGAGGCGCTCTGGGCCGAGGAGATCCTGCCCGTGTTCGGCGCCCTGGGCGCGCGCGCGCAGGCCGAGGCCTACCTCGTCGATGTGCGCGAGCGCTTCGAAAACCCGTTCCTGGACCATCGCATCGCCGACATCGCGCAGAACCATGCGCAAAAGAAGCAGCGCCGCTTCGGCCCCCTGGTGGCCCTGGCGGCCGAGCACGCCCCGCACCTGGCCCAGCCACGTCTGAAGGCGGCCCTGGCCGCCGCCTGATCCTTTCATTCCTTGCTTGCCACCGACCCTGCCGCGCAGCCCCGACGATGACCACCGACCTGCAGCCCACCCCGCCCCTGGCCCTCCAGCTGGGCGCCGCCGACAACGTGGCCGTGGCGCGCCAGGCGCTGGAGGCCGGCACGCGCCTGACCATCGGCGGGCACGCCGTGCAGGTCCGGGAGCCCATCGCCTCGGGCCACAAGGTGGCGCTCGTGCCCATCCCGCGCGGCGCGGCCGTGCTCAAGTACGGCCAGGGCATCGGCACGGCCACGGCCGACATCGCGGCCGGCGACCACGTGCACGTGCACAACGTGGGCATGGCGGCATCGAGCCACGGCCACAGCGCGGGCGCGGGCTACTGGCCCACGCCCGCTTCGGGCGCGCAAGGGCTGACCTTCGACGGCTTCGTGCGCGCCGACGGCCGCGTGGCCACGCGCAACTACCTGGGCGTGATCGCCAGCGTGAACTGCTCGGCCACCGTGTGCCGCCACATCGCCGACGCCTTCAAGGGCGAGGCGCTGGCCGCGTACCCGCAGGTGGACGGCGTGGTCGCCATCACCCACGGCAGCGGCTGCGGCATGGGTGGCAATGGCGAGGGGCTGGAACTGCTGCAGCGCACGCTGCGCGGCTACGCCAACCACCCCAACTTCGCGGGTGTGCTGGTCATCGGCCTGGGCTGCGAGGTCAACCAGATCGCGCCGCTGGTGGAGACGCTGACGGCGCGCGCGCCCGGCCTGTTCGCCACGCTCACCATCCAGGACGAGGGCGGCACGCGCGAGACCATCGCGCACGGCAAGGCCATCCTCGGTGACATGCTCGTGCAGGCCAACGCAGCGCGGCGCGAGCCGGTGCCGCTGCGGCACCTGGCGGTGGGCCTGCAGTGCGGTGGATCGGACGGCTACTCGGGCATCAGCGCCAACCCGGCGCTGGGCGCGGCGGTGGACCTGCTGGTGCGCCATGGCGGCACCGCCATCCTGTCGGAGACGCCCGAGATCTACGGCGCCGAGCACCTGCTCACGCACCGCGCCGCCACACCCCAGGTCGCGGCCAAGCTGCTGGAGCGCCTGGCCTGGTGGGAGCGCTACGCGGCGCTGCACGGCGGCGACCTGAACAACAACCCCTCGCCCGGCAACAAGGCCGGTGGCATCACCACCATCCTGGAAAAGTCGCTGGGCGCGGTCGCCAAGGCCGGCTCCAGCGGACTGATGGACGTGGTGGGCTACGCAGAGTCCGTGCGCACGCAGGGCCTGGTCTTCATGGACACGCCCGGCTACGACCCCGTGTCTGCCACCGGCCAGGTGGCCGGCGGCGCCAACCTGATCTGCTTCACCACCGGCCGGGGCTCCACCTACGGCTGCAAGCCCACGCCCTCGCTCAAGCTGGCCACCAACACGCCCATGTTCCAGCGCATGGCGCTCGACATGGACTTCGACTGCGGCGGCATCGTGGAGGGGCGCCAGAGCATCGCCGAGGCCGGCGAGGCGCTGTTTCGCCTCATGATCGCCACGGCTTCGGGCCAGCGCAGCAAGAGCGAGGACAACGGCCTGGGCGACAACGAATTCCTGCCCTGGCAGCTCGGGGCCGTGATGTGACGACGGACCGATGACCCACTCAATGGACGACGCCCTGATGCAACCCGACTCCCTTGCGCTCGATGCTCTGACCGTGGGCGAGCCCATGGCGCTTTTCATGGCCACCGCCCCGGGCGAGCTGCACGCCGTGGCCGACTACCGCCGCGCGGCGGCCGGCGCCGAGCTGAACGTGGCCACCGGCCTGGCGCGGCTGGGGCTGCGCACCGGCTACATCACGCGGCTGGGTGCGGATTCGTTCGGCCGCTTCCTGCGGGGCGAGATGGAGCGCGAGGGCATCGACCGGCGCCACGTCGCCACCGATGCCGCGCACCCCACGGGATTCATGCTCAAAACCCGCGCCGAGGACGGCAGCGACCCGCAGATCGAATATTTCCGCAAGGGCTCGGCCGCGAGCCACCTGGGCCTGGCCGATGCGCCGCAAGGCGCGTTCCCGGCGCGCCATCTGCACCTGACCGGGATCACGCCGGCGCTGTCGCCCAGCACGCGCGAGCTGGTCTTCCACCTCGCGCGGCAGGCGCGCGCGGCGGGCGCCACGATCTCGTTCGACCCCAACCTGCGGCCCCGGCTGTGGCCCTCGCCTGGCGCCATGGCCGAATGCATCAATGCCCTGGCGGCGCTGTGCGACACCGTGCTGCCAGGCCTGAGCGAAGGCCGCACCCTCACAGGGCGCGATACCCCCGGGGCCTTGGCTGACTTCTACCTCGCCCAGGGCGCGCGGCAGGTGGTTGTCAAGCTCGGGCCGGAAGGCGCCTTCTACGCCCAGCAGGGCGGTGCGCGGGGCACCGCGCCCGGGTGCCCGGTGGCTCGCGTGGTGGACACGGTCGGCGCTGGTGACGGCTTCGCGGTGGGCGTGGTCAGCGGCCTGCTCGAAGGGCTGGACCTGGCCCGCGCCGCGGCGCGCGGCAACGCCATCGGCGCGCGGGTGGTGCAGTTCCCGGGCGACTCGGACGGGTTGCCCACACGGCGGGAACTGGGCGACGGGGTCTGAGGCCTGCGCCTCGGGGACGGTCAGTGGCCTTTCATCGACAACTTGCAAAGGCGTATGGCCGAACGGGGATAGCCATTGCGAAGGCTCCAGGGACTGATGTGCCGGAGCACATGCGCTTTCAACTCGGCCAGTGCCGAGGGGGAGGGCGGCGACAGTGGGCTGGCCTGCCGCGCCTGGAACCCCGGCCGAGCGTACATGCGCAGGTTGCCTTCGTAGATGCCGTGGGGTTCCCGCACCGTGCGGTGCACGCCGAACCCGTTGCGTTGCAGCAAGGCCGTGAGGGTGGCCTCGCAAAAGTAGCTGCGGTGCGATACGTGAACCTGTTGCAGGCCGAGTCCGCGCCATGGCGCTCGGATGTCGGGCACCTCGATGACCAGCCATCCCTCGGGATCGATCAGCGCCGCTGCCCGCTGCAGCGCCTTCCCCGGATCCTCCAGATGCTCCAGGACATGGAACAGGGTGATCAGCCGGGGCCGGAAAGGCAGCACCGTTCCTTCGTCCAGGCCCCGGTCGAGGACATGCCCACCCAGTCCGAGCGTGTGCACGGCATGCTCGCGCTGCGGTCCCCCGGGCTCCAGTCCCAGATATTGCCCACAGCCATGGCCGCGGCAGGCATCGAGGAAAAAGCCCAGGCCTGCGCCGATGTCCAGCACCGAGTCGATCGGACCGATCACCGCGCTGATCTCGCTGTGCCGATAGCCGGCGATCATCCGGTAGTTCCACAGGCTGTGGGCGTCGGGCGGCTGCTTCATCAGGCGGGGATAGAAATGGGCATAGAACCGGTCCTGCGCCTCGCCCTGCAGCCCGCGCGCCAGATACACCAGGCCACAAGCGCGGCAGCTCGACAGGTTCACTGTCAGAAAGTAACGGTCACGGCGCCATATCAGATGGGGATCGTGCCCGCCGCAGGCAGGGCAGGGCAGTTCCACCAGTTGCTGGTTGAGACGCTGCAGATCGGCAATCAGTGCAAAGGGCTGGGTGGCTGGCATCGCATTCCGTGCGCCATGGACATTCGAAATCCGTTCGGAAGATTGCCTGGAAGGGGCAGCCTCGGTGAACGGTGCAAAACGCGGGCATCAGCGGGCGGGCTCCGCTGCCCCATTGCCTGCGGCCCATTCCTCGGCTTGCCAGCCGATTCCTGCACCTCCAAAGGACGGTGGAGTCACATTGGACGAACCGGTACTGTGCCTTGGCGGGACCGCGGTCACGATCGGCGAATGTATAGCAATATTGCGGGGTGGATACGGCGGCGCAGGCCATTTTTATGCAGGGTCTTCAGCCGCAGGTGTCCGTGCGTGACCGGCCGTTGCGGCCGCATGCCACGGACTCGCGGTCACTGTTCCGTGTAGTGGTAGGTCAGCCCGCCATCCACCGAATGGGTGCCGCCGGTGATGTAGCCCGCGTCCTCGCTCGCCAGGAACGCGACCAGCCCTGCCACGTCCTCCGGCACACCCAGCCGGCCCATGGGGATCTGCGCTTGCAGCGCCTTGAGCTTGGCCGGGTCGTTCAGCAGTTTTTCGTTGATGGGCGTGGCGATCGCGCCCGGCGCCACGTTATTGATGCGGATGGACAGCGGCGCCAGTTCGCTCGCCAGATTGCGCGCCAGCATGCGCAGCGCACCCTTGCTGGCGCAGTACGAGGCGAAGTGGGGGAACGCGATCTCTTCGTGCACCGAGCTGATGTTCACCACGGCGCCTCCGCGCTGCAGCGCGCGGCGGTGGCGAACGAAAGCCTGGGTGGCGAAGAACAGGCCCTTCACGTTGGTGTCCATCACCAGGTCGTAGTCTTCTTCGGTCACGTCCCAGAAATCGGCATGGCGCTCCACGCCGGCGTTGTTGACCAGGATGTCCAGGCCGCCCAGCGCCTCGACCGCGCGCTCGACCAGCGCGGTGGCCGCGCTGGCGGTGCCGATGTCGGCCGGCACGTAGACCGCGCGGCGGCCCAGTGCCTGGATCTGTTCGATGAGTTCGCGCGGACCGCCATCGGGCTTGCGGCCATTGAGCACGACGTCGGCGCCCTCGCGGGCGAAGCGCAGCGCGATCGCGGCACCGATGCCCTGGGTGCTGCCGGTGACGAGGGCGGTTTTCTGGGAAAGGCGTGGCATGGGAATGGTCGGTGGGAGTGAAGGACAGGCCGGCGGGCGAGGCGCCGGGCGATGTGCCATTTCATCCTCGTTGGGCCGCCCGCTGTGTCAGCCAATGGCGCAAGGCCCGGAGCGCGGCGGCTTTTCCCGCGCCGGCCGGCGCTCAGGGGCGCCCGAGTCGTCCCGCACCCCGGGACAACCACGGCGCATGCGGGTTCACGCGGCCATGGCGGTCCCCGGCTTTGGCCCCGCAGGCTGGATTCCGAACCAGATCGAATACATGGCGGGCAGGAAGACCAGTGTCAGCACCGTCCCCGCCAAGGTGCCGCCGATCAGGGTGTACGCCAGCGTTCCCCAGAAAACCGAATGCGTGAGCGGAATGAACGCCAGGACGGCCGCCAAAGCGGTCAGGATGACCGGGCGGGCCCGCTGCACGGTGGCCTCCACGACGGCGTGGAACGGGTCGAGTCCCTACTGTTCGTTGTGCTGGATCTGCCCGATCAGAATCAGGGTGTTGCGCATCAGGATCCCCGACAGTGCGATCAGCCCGACGAGCGCGTTGATGCCGAACGGTTGTTGGAACACCAGGAGCATGGGCACGACGCCGATCAGGCCCAGCGGGCTGGTCAGGAACACCATCACCATCGCGGACATCGAGCGTACCTGCAGGATGATGATCATCAGGGTCACGGCGATCATGATCGGGAACAGGGGAATCATCGCCGCCATCGCTTTGCCGGACTCCTCGATGGCGCCTGCTTCATCGATGCGGTAGCCCGCTGGCAATGCATCCTTGATCGGCTGCAATTTCCGGGAGATCGCTGTGGACACGTCCGGTGGCTGCAGGTCCTCCGCAATGTCGCCCCGTACCGTGATGGTCGGCATGCGGTCGCGGCGCCGCAGGATCGGTTCTTCCATGCGGATCTCGAACTCGCCCAATTGCGAGAGCGGAATTCGCTGGCCCGTCACCGTCGTGAGCGTGAAGTCCGCAACCTTTGCCGGGTCCAGACGGTTCGCGCCAGCGGACCGGGCCGTGATCTGGACCGTGCGGATGTCTTCGCGCACCGATGTCACGGGCACGCCGCTGAGCAGGAACTGCAATTGCTGGGCAACCCCGGCCGATGTCAGGCCGACGGCCTGCAGGCGGTCTTGCTGCAGCTTGAAGTGCAGTGCCGGGGTGCGAACGCCCCAGTCCACGTTCACCGTGCGCATCATCGGATCCGACTGCATCGTCTCTTGCATTTGCGATGCGATCACGCGCAGCTTTGCGGGGTCGGGTCCCGAAACGCGGTAGGCCACCGGAAAAGGCGAGTAGGGGCCGAACACCAACTGCGTGACGCGAACCCTGGCCTCGGGGGCGAGCCCCTGGGCAATCGCATCGCGCAGGCGCGCCTTGAGGGCTTCGCGCTCATCCTGGTTGTCGGTGCGCACCACGATCTTCGCGAACGACGGGTCCGGCAGTTCCGGCGAGATGGCCAGGAAGAAACGGGGCGCGCCCTGGCCGACGTAGGCGGTGACGATTTTCGACTCGGGCTGTTTTGACAGCCACGTTTCCACTTTTTCCGTGGCCACGCTGGTCTGATCAATTGACGTGCCATACGGCATCTGGATTTCCACCAGCACTTCGGGGCGGTCCGATGTCGGGAAGAACTGCTTTTTCACGACGCCCATGCCCAGTACGGCCAGCACCATCGCCAGTACGACGGCGGCCACCACGAGCCACTTGCGCGCGATGACGCTTTCCAGCGTGCGGCGAAAGCGGGCGTAGCGCGGCGTGTCGTACATCGCAGCGTGGCCACCTTCGATTTTCTTCAGGTCTGGCAGCATCTTCACGCCCAGGTAGGGCGTGAACACCACCGCGACCACCCAGGAGACGATCAGCGCGATGCCCACGATCCAGAACATGTTGCTGGTGTATTCGCCCGCGGTAGAGCGCGCGAAGCCGTTGGGCATGAAACCCACGGCGGTGACCAGCGTTCCCGAGAGCATCGGCGCTGCGGTGTGGCTCCATGCGTAGGCGGAAGCGGCCGTGCGGCTGAAGCCTTCCTCCATCTTCACCACCATCATCTCGATCGCAATGATGGCGTCGTCCACCAGCAGGCCCAGTGCGAGGATGAGCGAGCCGAGCGTGATGCGGTCGAAGTTCTTGCCGGTGGCCGCCATGATCACGAACACCGCGGCCAGCGTGAGGGGCACGGCGGCGGCCACCACCACGCCCACGCGCCAGCCCATGCTGACGAAGCAGACCACCATCACAACCACGAGGGCCGCGAAGAACTTGACCATGAATTCATCCACCGAGGCACTGATGTTCACGGATTGATCGGTGACCTTGGACAGGGCCATGCCCAACGGCATGCCGGCGTTGATCGCTGTCACCTCGGTGTCCAGCGCCTTGCCCAGGTCGAGGCCGTTCCAGCCATCGCGCATGACCACGCCGATCAGCAATGCCGGTTCTCCGCCGTTGCGGATCAGAAAGGTCGAGGGGTCTTCGTAGCCACGCTTGACGGTGGCAATGTCCGAGAGCACCACCGTGCGGCCCTGCGCGGCGATCGGTGTGTTGCGGATTTTCTGCAGTTCGTCCAGCGCGCCATCGATGCGGATGAAGACCTGCGGGCCCTTCGTTTCGATGGAGCCCGCGGGAGTCAGCGCGTTCTGGTTGTTCAACGCGGTGAATATCTCCTGCGGTCCGATGCCCAGCGTTGCCAGCCGCTCGTGTGAGAACTCGACATAGATGCGCTCGGATTGCTCGCCAATGATGTTGATTTTCTTGACCCCTGGCACGTGCAGCAGGCGCTGCCGCAGCGCTTCCGCATCGCGGGCCAGTACCCGCTGCGGCTCGCCCTGCGCCTTGAGGGCATACAAGGCGAACGTGACGTCGGCGTATTCGTCGTTCACCATCGGGCCGATCACGCCGCCCGGGAGGTTGCGGGCCTCGTCGCCGAGTTTCTTGCGCGCCTGGTAGAACTCTTCCTGCACCGTGGACGGCGGGGTCGAGTCCTGTAGCGTGAGGGTGGTGAACGCCAGTCCTGGCCGGGTGAATGTTTCGGTGCGGTCGTACCAGCGCAGTTCCTGCAACCGCTTTTCGAGCTTTTCAGCCACCTGATCCTGCATTTCCTGCGCTGTTGCGCCAGGCCATGCCGTGACGATGGTCATCACCTTGACGGTGAAGGCGGGGTCCTCGGCGCGGCCCAGTTTCAGGAAAGAGACCACGCCCGCCAGCGAGATCAGGAGGATCAGGAAGAGCGTGATGGAGCGCTCGCGGACCGCCAGCGCGGAAAGGTTGAAGCGTCCCTCACTCACGGCCGGCTCCCGCAGGCGCCAGCGTCTTCACCGGCACTGCGTCTGCCAAGCGGACGGAGGCCCCTTCGCGCAGCAGGTGGGCCCCAAGCGCCACGATCGTGTCGCCTGCCTTGAGCGAGCCCGTGACATAGGCGTGGTCGTCCTCGATGCTGGCGATCGAGACGGGCCGGCGAGACACCTGCGTGCCCTGGACCTGCCACACGGCAGCGCCCTGGCCCTCGTCCACGATGGCGCCCAGGGGGACCCGCAAGGCAGGGGCTCCAGGGCGGGCGCCGCCCGGAAGGCGCACCGTGACGGTGGTTCCGAGGGGCGCCTGTGCCAGCGGGCCTTCGAGCACATAGCGTGCCTCGAAGGTGCGGGTCACGCGGTCGGCCGAATCGGACAGCTGGCGCAGCCGGGCTTGCACCGGCGTGCCTTCGCTGCCGAACAGCGTTGCCTGCGCGTTGGAGCCCACGGTGGGCCGAAGCGTTTCGGGCACGTGGATGACCGCCTCCCGCTTGCCGGAGCGCGCGATGCGTACCACCGTCTGGCCCGCACCCACCACCTGGCCGGGCTCGGCCAGCGTTTCCATCACCACACCATCGGCATCGGCGACCAGCTCGGCATACCGCGTGGTGTTGCCCGCGACCTCCGCCTGCGCCTGTGCGGCCTTGAGCTGGGCCTTTGCTGAGTCGGCCGCCGCCTTGACCTGGTCATACGCCGACGCGGAGATGGCGCCGGTGCCGCGCAGATCGCGGTACCGCGCCTCTTCGTCGCTCGCCTGCTCGGCGCGGGCCTTGGCCGCCGCAACCGATTCCTGCTGGGCGTTTGCTGCAAGCCGCAGGTCGATGGGGTCCATGCGCAGCAGCAATTGGCCTCGCTTGACGGTCTGCCCTGCGTCCACCAGCCGCTCCAGCACCTTGCCCGGAACGCGAAAACCCAGATCGCTCTGGACGCGGGCGGCCACTGTGCCCGTGAAAGCCCGCAGGCTCGCGTTGCCGGGGGCAACCACAGCGGTGCGCACCAAAGGGGGCTCGGTCCGGGGATCAGGGGGTTGGTTTTTGCCGCAGGCGACAAGGGCAAGCGGCAGCGCAAAGAGCGCGGCAAGGGGCAGGGAGCAGTGCCGAGGCATGGGAGTCCTGAAAAACAATCAGGACTCGATTTTGTGATTTGTGACCATTAATGTCAATGGTCACAAGTTCGGTTCAAGGCGAAAGGCTGCGCAGCACCAGGTTGGCCAGTTGGCTCGAAGCGCGCTCCGCGTGGTGAAGGCTGTGTTGCAGCAGCCAGGGATTCAGGTACGGCCGCATGACGAGGAAGATGGCGTCGCCGGCCTCGTCCAACGGTGTCTTGCGCTCGAAATCGCCCGACTTGCGCCCCGCCTCGAGGATCTCGTTGAGGAGCTGCCGTATGCGTTTTTCATACGCGGCCGCAGACTGCCAGCCTTCCGTGGCCGCCGACGCGGCGATCTCATAAAGCTTGCTGTCCTGGGACAGCAGCTTCAGCGTGGACTGCACGATCGCCTTGAACATGCGCCGCAGCTGTTCGGGAGGGTGGCCTCCCTCCTCCACCGCCTGTCGGATCTCGGCCTCGATTTCCGCCAGGCAGTGGGTGCAGATCATCTCGCCGATGACCTGCTTCGATTCGAAGAATTTATAGACGTAGGCCTTGGAGAAGCCGATGGCCTTTGCCAGGTCGGACACGGTGGTTTTTTCGTAGCCATAGCGGCTGAAGTGCTCTTTGGCGGCGGTGGCGATCTGTGCCCGCACGTCGTGATCGGCGGGGCCGCGCGTGGGCATCGGTGAAGCGGTAGGGGTACTCATGGGTCTGAGCTTAACGCCCTGCCAAAAATATCACAACGAGTGACTAATAACGTATATAGTCACAACATCCAAGCCACGGTATTTCCCCATGTTTCGCACTCGCCATGCCCTGATGACCCTCGTCGCCACGCTGTCCGCCGGATGTGCGGTCGGCCCGGATTACGTACGGCCGGTGCCGGCCATGCCCGGCGCATACCAAGGCGACTCTGGCCAGGCCCGGCAAAGCCCGGGAACCGCCCTTGCGGATGCCGACCTTGCCGCATGGTGGCCGGCCTTCGGTGATCCGCAGCTCACCCATTTCGTCACGCTGGCCCTGGAGCAAAACGGGGAGCTTGCCCAGGCGTCCGCCCGTGTATTGCAGGCCAGGGCAGGGCTGCAGGCCGCCGGGGCCGCATTGGCACCGGCAGTGGGTGTTGCGGCACAGGCATCGAGGGCTTACCAGTCAGTGGAAACCCCGCTGGGGCAGGTGCTGAATTCGTCCCCCGGCTTCGATCGTTACGGCAGCGCGTATGAGGCCAATCTCTCCGCCGGTTGGGAGCTGGACTTTTTCGGGGGGCTCGAGCGCGGGATCCAGGCGGCCCGGGCGACTTCGAAGGGTCGCAAGCGGGAGCGGCCGCGGTGCGGCTGGCGGTGGCTGCGCAGATCGCCGACACCTACATCATGGTGCGTGGCCTGCAGGCGCGCATCGAGATTGCGCAACGGCAGGTCAAGACACAGCAGGGGCTGCTCTCCATGATCCAGTTGCGGTTCGACAAAGGCCTGGCGTCGGAGTTGCAACTGCGCCAGGCCGAAGGGGCGCTCGCGCGGGTGAAGGCCTCGATCCCCGTATGGCAGGCAGCCCTGGAGGCCGCGATGAACGCAATGGACGTGATGCTGGGCACCCATCCGGGCACCCACCGCGCCGCGTTGTCCGTCCCCCGCCCCGTGCCGGCACTGCCGCAGATCGGATCCGGCGGTGCGCCGGGCGACTTGCTGCGCCGCCGTCCGGACCTGATCGCCGCCGAGCGGCGGCTGGCCGCCAGCAGCGCACGCATCGGTGTTGCCGTGGCCGAGTATTACCCGAAGGTCTCGCTCAGCGGCCTGCTGGGCAGCGCCACCGCCATTTCCAGCGGCAACCTCTTCACCGGTGGGGCGGCTCAGGCCGGCGCCACCGTGGGCCTGCGCTGGCGGCTCTTCGACTTCGGCCGCATTGACGCCCAGATCCGGTACGCCGAGGCACAGGAGGCCGAGGCACTGGCAGGCTATCGCCACGCCGTGCTGCGCGCAACCGAGGAGGTGGAAAACGCGCTGTCCTCGTTCCAGCGCCGACGGGAACAGGCCGACCTGTTGGCTGCGGGTGCCGACGCGCTCACGCGGGCGCGGGATGCTTCTGCGGCCGCTTTCGACAAGGGCGTCGTCAGCCTGATCGAAGTCCTGCAGGCCGACGAGGCGCTGCTCGGCGTGCTCGATGGGCAGGTCCAGGCGCAAACGGAATCCGCGCGATCGGCCATTGCCATCTTCAAGGCGCTGGGCGGCGGGTGGGTGCCGGAGAAAGCGCCGCCGGCCGTCCTTTCCGGCCTTTCGCCCGTTCCAGCCGATCGGCCCTTTCGCTTCGCCGATGCGGCGCCACCCGTTGCGTCAGCGGCGGGCACAGAGCGGCGCTGAGCCGTTTGCGTGCCCGTGCCTTGGAAGGCTTTGTTCTTTCCCTCCCTCACCACAGCAGCTCCCATGCCGAACACGAAATCCAACCCACCCCGTCGTCTCGCCCGCCCAATGCTGGCCGCTTTCGGGGCCGCCGCCCTGGCCGCATCGCTCGCCCTGCCTGCGCAAGCCCAGACCCCCCCGGGCGAAGCCCAGGAAAAGGACAGCCGCCTCACACGCGCAGAGGTGGTTGCCGACCTCGCGCTGTGGCGGCGTGCGGGCGTGGACCGTTACGACGTGCTGGCGCACTCCTATGGCCTGGAGAAAGAGGCGTACCGCGCCGCATACCAGGAATACCTGCGCTTGCGCAACAGCGACCAGTTCCAGCTGGAAGTGCAGAAGGCTTTGAATAAGTGATCGGGGCGGCTCGTGGCCGGCGGGCCCGGGTCCGTTTCATCGGGATTGATGCAACCAGCCCAGCCCGGCGGTGGTCCCCCCCGGTCCCAGGCCGCGCGCGGGCCGGTATTCGCAGCCGATCCAGCCCGGGTAGCCCAGTTCGTCCAGCAACTGGAACAGGTAGGGGTAGTGGACCTCGCCCACATCCGGCTCGTGCCGCTCGGGCACGCCCGCGATCTGGATGTGGCCTACCCGGCCCGTGGGCACGTACTGGCGGATCTGGGTGGCCAGGTCGCCTTCGACGATCTGGCAGTGGTACAGGTCCATCTGCACCTGAACGTTCGGCGCGCCGATCTCGGCCAGCAGCGCATGGGCCTCGTCCTGGCGGTTCAAAAAGTAGCCGGGCATGTCCCGTCCGTTGATGGGTTCGATGAGGATCTGCAGCCCGTGCGGCGCGGCCATCGCGGCCGCCACGCGCAGATTGGCCACATAGGTGGCGCGCACCTCGCCCCGCGTGCGGCCGGCCGGCAGCAGTCCCGCCATCACGTGGATGCGCGGCGACTGCAGCGCTTGCGCGTAATCGATCGCCTGCACCATGCCGGCGCGGAACTCCGCCTCGCGCCCCGGCAGGCAGGCCGTGCCGCGCTCGCCCGCGTCCCACTGGCCCGGTGGCGCGTTGAACAGCACCTGTTCGAGGCCATGGGCCTGCAGGCGCGCCGCCAGTTCGGCGGGCGGGTGGGCGTAGGGAAAGAGAAATTCAACCGCACGAAAGCCATCGCGTGCGGCCGCGGCGAAGCGGTCGAGGAAATCGAACTCCGGGTAGAGCAGGGACAGGTTGGCGGCAAAGCGGGGCATGTGAACAGGCTTTCTGGCGCGGGCGATGTGGGTGAGTGTCTTTGATGGCCGGGCCGTAGCGAGGAGCGCGATGACGCTGAATGGTGTAATCCACCCAGGCGCAGCCGGTCTACTGCGTTGTCGATGAATTGTCATATTGGAAAGCCATCATGGCCGCTTCCACCACAGCGATACAGCCCCGTTTCGGGCCTGCCCACGATGACACGCCGCGTCACGATCCAAACGCCATTGGGAGAACAGCTGCAGTTTCGCCGCTTGCAGGGCAAGGAATCCTTGAGCGAGCTGTTTGTATTGGATGTGGATCTGCTGAGCGAGAGCAAGTCCCTCGACCCCAAGGCGTTGCTGGGCAAGCACGCCACGGTGGAGGTGGAGACCGAAGGCGGCGGCCGGCGCTACCTGGACGGCATCGTCACCCGCTTTGGGCTGCAGGGGCAGGACCACCGCTTCTACACCTACAAGGCCCGCCTGAGCCCCTGGCTGTGGCTGGCCACGCGGCAAAGCGACTTCAAGATCTTTCAGAACAAGACTGTCCCCGACATCATCGAGGAGGTGCTCGGCAAAATAC
>NZ_BAAJYR010000087.1:0-13920 GCF_057546605.1 Acidovorax sp. KPB24-03
CATCGGCCAGCGCCAGCAGCCCGCGCGAAAAGCGTTCCAGCCAGTCGCTGTCGGCCCGCGGCAGCGACAGGGCGAGCGTGAAGGCCAGCGGCCGGGCGCCGCACGCGGCCAGATCGCTCAGGTTGACCGCCAGCGCCTTGTGGCCGAGCGCCTCGGGATCGACGTCGGCGAAGAAATGGCGGCCCTCCACCAGCATGTCGCTGGAGACGGCCAGGTGCATGCCCGGCGCGGGCGCGAGCAGCGCGCAGTCGTCGCCCACGCCCAGTGCGGCACGGCGCACGGGGCGCTGGAAGAAACGGCGGATCAGATCGAATTCACCCATGGCAGGAGCATACGGTGCGGCAGGCCACGGCCCGCGCTACGTCTGGTAGTCGCCGCTGGCCTCGGGCTGAAAGAGGATGGCGACGACCTGCGCCGCGCAGGTGTCGCCGTTCGGCGTGAGCCACTTCGCGACGTCCCCCACCTTCAGGCCCAGCAGGCTGCTGCCCACCGGCGAGAGCACGGAGATGAAGCCGGCCGTGGGCTCGGCATCCCGCGGATAGCAGACCGTGAGCGTCTGGCGCCGGGCGGTCTGCACATCGACCAGCTCCACGCGCGAGTACATCGTCACGACATCGCCGGGCACGGCGCGCGAGCCGGTCACCTCGGCGCTGGCCAGCAGCGCGGCCAGGGCGGGGGGGAGTTCGCGCCCGGGCAGTTTGCTCAGGCGGGCGAAATCAAGTTCGGTGAGCGTGCGCTCGCCGTGAATCGTTGCATGCATCGACACACTCCATCGAATGAATGCGGGCAACGCCCAAAAGAGGGTGCGCCCGCGGCCGCGCGAGGCGGGGGCCCGGCGGCGGAGGGTTGCGCTGAAAGAAGAGGAGAGGGGAGCGGACCGCCGGGCTCAGGAAGGTGCGGGCGGCACCGGCCGATGCGCTCTCTTGGCGGCCGCGTACGCGCCGGCGCTGCGCGGGGCAGTGTGGCGTGGGGGCCGGAGAGGGGGAAGCGCATGCGGGCAGTGTAGGCCGTCATGCGGGCGGCACCCGCAATGGCCTCACGCCCTTTGCCAGATTGGGTGCCCCCTCGCGCTGCGGAGCGCGCCCAGGAGCGGCATGCAGGGCGGCCAGGCAAAAAAAAACCGGCCCAGGAGGGCCGGCTTTTCGCGGAGTGCGGCAGGGCTCAGTAACGGCCACCGCCAAAACCACCCGTGCCGTAGCCCACGTCGGAGCGCTTGTTCGCGCCGTAGCCCGCTGCGCTGTAGCCGCCCGAGCCGCCGCCTTCTTCGCGGGGGCGGGCCAGGTTCACGACGATCGAGCGGCCGTCGACGGACATGCCGTGCAGTCCGGTGATGGCGGCCTGCGCGACTTCGGCGGACGCCATTTCCACGAAGCCGAAGCCCTTGGAGCGGCCGGTTTCACGGTCCATCATGACCTTGGCGGAGGAGACGTTGCCGAACTCGGCAAAGTTGCTTTGCAAGATCGCATCGGTCACGGAGTAGGGCAGGTTGCCCACGTAGATTTTGCTGCTCATGGAAAGAGCCTTTCTGAAAGAGGTGCGCAACGAATGGCGCGCCGTTGGAGGACGGTGGTGCGAAGGGGGAAAAGGGAGCTGCCTTGGCAGACCCTTGGCCTCAGCACGCCGGAGGATGCGGCATGCTCGTTTGCAGCCAGCCCTGGGTGATGGCAAAGAGCCGGGCGGCTTCGCGGGATGCAAAGGCTTTGTCGAAACGGAATACGCGGCAGTAGCTGCCGTTACCCTGGGATCGATGGACCGAGAAGGAGGCACGGAAGCGGCCACAGTCGGTCGGGTGTGTCGAGGGCGAGACGACGTATGGGCCCATGGGAATGGCGGTCTTGGAAATCTAATTCATTCAGGATCGCAGGCGGGAGAGGGCCTACGTGAGCATCGAGGAACTCGGTCGGCTGCAGCTCGGCAGATCGACAGGGCGACGAAGGTCGCAAAAGGCGGCCTGCTGGGGGCCGATGGCCGGTTCCCAGCAAGCGTTGCGGTGACGGCACGGGTCAGGCGCCAAGACTGCAACAAAGGGCATTATATCACCATTGAGAATTTAAAAGTCAATTAATATTCTCGATGGTTTTAAAGAGGGTGTCTCCTAGCCACCCCTCGATGCTATTCGGCCGCCTGCCCAAGCACCGCCCGGTATACGGACAGGTCCTGCTCCGAGAAGCAGCAGAAGGTCACCTCCCGAATACCGGGCGTCTGCGCGAGGGTGGCATGCACCGCATCGACGGCCACCACCGCCGCCTGCTCGATCGGGTAGCCGTAGATGCCCGTGCTGATGCAGGGAAACGCCACCGTCCTCGCCCCGCGTTCGCTCGCCAGCAGGAGCGACTGGCGATAGCAGGAGGCCAGCAGGCCCGCCTCGCCGTTCGCGCCGCCGCGCCACACCGGGCCTACGGTGTGCACGATGACGGAGGCCGCCAGCCGGTAGCCCCGGGTGGCTTTCGCATCCCCGGGCTTGCAGCCGCCCAGCAGGCGGCATTCGTGCAGCAGTTCCGGACCGGCCGCGCGGTGGATGGCGCCATCCACCCCGCCCCCGCCGAGCAGCGACGAATTGGCCGCGTTGACGATGGCATCCACCGCCAGCTGGGTGATGTCGGCGCGCAGCGCGCGAAGCGTGGCGTTCGCCATGGGCACGGCCTGCCGTCGGCCCGTCAGGACACCGCGCCCCGAAAGCGCTGCGCCGCCTGCCGGCTCACCTCGCCCAGCAACTGCTCGTTGCGCTGGCGCTCGCGCAGCCAGCGCGCGTCGTTCTGGCCGGCGTCGGCCTCGCTGCGCAGCATGTGCAGCGCGCTCGACGCCCCGGTGACACCCGCGTGCCGCGCGATGTGGTCGATCGTCTGCAGGATGTGGTCGCGCAGCGGCATGTGGCTGCCCGTGGCCGGGTCCACATAGACCGCGTCCATGCCGAAGCGGCAGGCCTGGAAGCGGTTGTAGGTGTAGACGAGGTAGTCGTCCTCGGTCGGCATGAAGGGCTGCTCGGCCAGGAACCACGCACCCAGCGACTGCACGAAGCCGGCGAGCGCGGCGGCGCGCTCCACGGTGAGCGGCGTGTCGAACACCCGGATCTCGATGGTGCCGAACTCGGGCTTGGGGCGGATGTCCCAGTAGAAGTCCTTCATGCTCTTGACCACGCCCGTGCGCGTCATCTTGTCGAAGTAGTGCTCGAAGTCGGTCCAGGTGAGCGCCATGGGCGCGCGGCCGGACAGCGGGAAGGCGAACACCGAGTTGAGCCGGGCGGAATCGAACGCCGTGTCCTGCCCCTGCACGTAGGGGCTGGAGGCCGACAGCGCGATGAAGTGCGGGATGTAGCGCGACATGCGGTGCAGCATCAGCAGCGCCGCGTCGGCGTCCGGGCAGCCGATGTGCACGTGCTGCCCGAAGATCGTGAACTGCTTGGACAGGTAGCCGTACAGCTCCGACAGCTCGCGAAAGCGCGGCTTGTCGTAGATGCGCCGCTCGTGCCATTGCTGGAACGGGTGCGTGCCGCCGCCGGCCACGGCGATGTTGAGCTTGTCCGCGCTCTTGACCAGCGCATCGCGGATCTGCGTGAGCTGGCCCAGCACCTCGCTGCTGCTGTGGCACACGCCGGTGGAGATCTCGATCATGCTGTTGGTCATCTCGGGCACGACGCTGCCGGGCAGCGGCGTCTTGTGCATGAGGCGCAGCATGTCCTCGGCATAGGGCGCGAGGTCGTAGTCGTGCGTGTTGACGAGCTGCAGCTCCAGCTCGACGCCCAGCGTCAGGGGCTCGGAATGGTGGAAGGCTTCAAGACTCACGGCTGTTGTCTCCGTTGGCGGCGCGCGAGAGCGGCGCCCAGGGTTTCGAACTCTCGCCCGCGCGGTAGATGGCGACGGTGGCGATCACGGCCCCGAGCACTTCCATGACCAGGATGGCCGGCAGCGCCACGCGGGCGATCAGCTGGCCGGTGGAGGCCGAGGCCACCACGAACTGCGATGCGATCAGCAGCGCGATGGACGACATCGGCGTCATCGCGCAGCCCACCCACAGGGCCTGGCGCCAGCTGGCGCCGCTGCCCACGTTGCCCACCGCCACGCCCAGGGCCTTGGCCGCCAGGCGCACCACGATCAGGGCCAGCACGACGCCGGCCACCGGGCCGCTCCAGTCGGCCTGCGCCGCCACGGTGGAGACAAGCACGAACATCAGCATGGTCAGCAAAGACGAGGCCGTGCCCATCTGGCGCGGCCAGGCCCAGGGGCGCGGATTGAGCTGCTTGAGCAGCATGCCGGCCAGGAGCGCGGCCAGCGGCGCGGAGCCGCCCATGTGCGCCGCGACGGCCGTGCCGGCGGCGATGAGGGTGAGCAGCAGGAACGAGGTGTTCTCGCTCGTGGGGCTCATGAAGCGCAGCGCCATGCGCAGCACCAGGGCCAGCACGGCGCCGACGATGATCGAGACGCCCAGCACCACCATGACCGGGTAGATGGTGTCCATGATGCGCGCGGCGGGGCGGTTGATCAGCTCTGCCGTGGCGCTGCCGAGCGTCAGGGCGTACAGCGTGGAGAGCGTGGCCAGCACCATGGCGCGGTCGGTCACCGGGCCGGCGGCGCGCGTGTCAGCCACCACGCGGCTGAGCACCGCGGGCGAGGCGGCCAGGGCCACCAGGGCGAGCGGGCCGGCAGCGCGCTGGGGCACGTCCAGCCACATCAGCACGTAGTACACGGCGAAGTAGGTCAGGGCCGATTCGGCGATGCTCTGCACCAGCACCATCGGGTTGTGGCGGAACCAGCGCAGCGGAATGCGCCCGCCCGCCTCGAACAGCACCAGTGCGATGCCCAGCTCCAGCAGGAACAGGCTGATGCCCTGCAGCGGCCACACGGCGCCGGTGAAGCCCAGCAGGCCGGCGATGGTGCCGACCAGGGTGTAGCCGACCACCTTGGGCAGGCCGATATGGCGTTGGAAAAGGTAGCCCGATACCGCGGCCACTGCGAGCAGCAGCGACCATTGCACGGTGGGCAACCCGGCCGAAGGGCGCAACCATTGCGCCCAGAAGCTCAGGATTTCATCCATTCTTTGTATGTCCTCTTCGCGCAGGCGCCAGGCCTGCAGGGTTGGGTCGGCCTTCGCGAAGCCCCCTCGGCGCGCAGCGGCCCGACCCCGGGGTCGCCCGAATTTACCCGCTGGGGTGGCCCCACCCTGTAGGACGGAGGCCTCCATTCCGGGGCGTATCGGGGCGGCGGAAAAGACCTTTTAACAGGGCTCAGGCCGCGCGCCGGGCGGGCATGAAAAACTCCAGCGGCGCGCGCCGCAGCCGCGAGCGCAGGGCCGCATAGACGCGGGCCCGCTCCACCCCCGTCACGCTGTGCGCGCGCAGGGCGAGCCGGAAGGCCAGGTAGAAGCTGACCGACACGTTCAGCGCGCCCAGCAGCGGGATCGTGGCCACGGCCCACCAGAACTGCGGCATGTGCAGCACCTGCAGGCCCAGCGCCGTGCTGGCCGCGCCCAGCTGGCCTGACGACAGCGTGACGTGGCGCACGTCCAGCCCGAGCCCGAAGAACGAGGCGATGGGCGGCACCAGCCCCAGCATGAAGCCCAGCGAGATGTTGGCGGCGAAGCCGGACAGGTTCTCGCGCAGGAAGTGCGCCCAGCGCGCGGCGCGCGCCGTGCCCAGCAGCCGGGTGATGCGCGGGTTGTACTGCACGGCCGAATCCAGGCGGTGCAGCACGAACCAGTTCTCCGCCCAGCCCGCGATGATGCTGGAGGCGAACAGCAGCACGCCGGTGAAGGCCGCGAACAGCAGCGAGGGCCCCAGCAGGTGCAGCGACTCCAGCACGTGGTGGGCCTGGGCCGTGCTGATGGCCGTCTGCCCGGTTCCCTTGGCGATCAGCAGCGTGATGCCGATCACGGTCGGGAACACCACGAGCACGTTGCCCAGCACCGCGGCCACCTGCGACCGCACCAGGTGCGTGACCTCGTCCACGAAGGACACCACGGCCTCGTCGGAGTGCAGGTCCTTGAGCTTGGCTGCCATGGCCGGCGCGGTCATCGCGGGCTGCTTGGTGGCCACCGTGAAGTGCAGCAGCAGGATCAGCACGAAGCTCACCGAATAGTTCACGCCCGCCCAGAAGCCGCCCCAGAAGGCCGACAGCGCCAGTGCCGCCAGGCCGAACTTCATGAGGGTGGTGAAAGCCATCACCAGGCCGCCGCCCGCGGCCTTGCCGACCATGGCGCGGTACTCGGCGCCGGTGCGCGTGATGTAGTGCTCGCCCGTCTCGGCGCTGCGCTCGGCCACCTTGGCCGCCAGCAGCGACGAGTTGGACGCCAGCAGCGCGCGCAGGCTGCGCCGTTCGCGGCCCACGGTGACCAGCCGCGCCATCAGGCGGGCGGCGGTGGGGGCGGGCGTGGGCGAGAGCAGGCAGTCCAGCAGCTCGCGCACGCGCAGGATGCGCTCGCGCAGCTGCCGCAGCCGGAACACCAGGCCCACCGAAATGCCGTTGTCCTCGAAGTGCGAATACACGGTGGCCGCGGCGGCGCGGCAGGCATCGAGCCGCTCGCGCAGGCGCTGCACGGATTCGTCGAGCCGGTCGGTGGTGCGCAACTGGTGCATCACCTCCACGCGCACGCTCTCCACGTCGCGGATCAGGGCGTGGAACGGCTGCGCGTCGCGCGCGGCTTCGCTCATGCGCAGGCGCAGTTCGGGCGCGAAACCGGTGGACAGGATCTGCCCCGCGCAATAGGTGATGGCGTCCAGCAGGGCGCGCTGCCAGCGGGTGGCGCCCGGCGCCTCGGCCGGGGCCATGGCCGACAACAGCCGAACGAGCAGGGCCTCGTCCAGGGCCGCGAGCCACAGCGCATCGAAATCGTAGGGCAGCGCCAGCATGAACAGCTCGGACGCGTCGATGGTCTCCGGGCTGCCCGGAAGCAGCTTGTAGCGCAGGCGCTCTGCCACCTCGCTGGCGAGGGCCGTGCGCGGCGCGAAGCCGAAGTCGGCCAGCAAGGTGGTGATGTCCACCGTGCCGACGAGCGCGCTCCACCAGTCCTGCAGGCGCTGGCGCGCGGCATCGTCCTTTTCGATGGCCTCCACGAACAGCTGCATGCGGCCGACCGCGGCCTCGACCGAGCGGCGGTTGCCCCGCACCCAGTCCAGCAGCGCAATCAGCCAGAGGTGGCGCTGCGCCAGCGGCGCGCCCGCATCCAGCTGGGCCAGCAGGTGGCCCAGGTCATTGGCGTGGCGCTTCAATGCAGCACTCTGCCGTTCAGGGGGGCGCCCGAGGCGTCGCCGGACACGGCTTCCAGCACGAACAGCGCAATGGGGCATTCGAACGGCTCGCCGTCCTCGGCCACGCAGAAATAGCGGCCGTGCATGCTGCCGCTGGCCGTGCGCAGGCGGCAGCCGCTCGTGTACTGGAAGGATTCGCCGGGCTTGAGCAGCGGCTGCTGCCCGACGACGCCCAGGCCCTTGACCTCTTCGGTGTGGCCGCGCGCGTCGCTGATGACCCAGTGGCGGGAGATCAACTGGGCGGGGATGTCGCCCATGTTCGTGATGGTGATGGTGTAGGCGAAGCCATAAAAGCCCTCGTCGGGCGTGGATTGCTCGGGCAGGTACTGGGAATGCACCTCGGCCTGGAACTGGTACTTCGGCATGGGCGCAATGGTACCCGGGCCGGCGGGCAAGCCTTCCGGATCGCCGCGGGCTGCTGCGACAATCGGGGGATGAGCCGCACCTACCGCATCGCCCCCTCGATCCTGTCCGCCGATTTCGCCCGCCTGGGCGACGAAGTGAAGAACGTCATCGCCGCTGGCGCCGACTGGATCCACTTCGATGTGATGGACAACCACTACGTGCCCAACCTGACGTTCGGGCCCATGATCTGCCAGGCGCTGAAGCCCCACGCCAAGACCCCGGACGGCCAGCCCGTGCCGATCGACGTGCACCTGATGGTCCAGCCCGTGGATGCGCTGGCCGCCGCTTTCGCCGATGCCGGCGCCGACTACATCAGCTTTCACCCCGACGCCTCGGCCCACGTGCACCGCAGCGTGCAGGCCATCCGCGCCAAGGGCGCCAAGCCCGGCCTGGTGTTCAACCCCGCCGAACCGCTCGACGTGCTCGACTGGGTGATCGACGACATCGACCTCATCCTCATCATGAGCGTGAACCCGGGCTTCGGTGGCCAGAGCTTCATCGACTCCGCCCTGCGCAAGATCGAGGCCGTGCGCCGGCGCATCGACGCCTGCGGCAAGGACATCCGCCTCGAAGTGGACGGCGGCATCAAGACCGACAACATCCGCCGCGTGGCGGATGCGGGCGCGAACACCTTCGTGGCGGGCAGCGCGATCTTCGGCAAGCCCGACTACGCCGGCGTGATCGGCGCCATGCGCACGCAACTGGCCTGACGCGGCCCGGCCGCAGTCTGGGCCTGCATTCACATCGATCAGCGCGCTGGTGGCGCTGGGGGCGGTGGCACGATGGTGGTCGTGGTGCTCTCGCGCAGCACGCCGCCCGCGGCGGGCGAGCCGGACACGGCACTCGGGCCCTTCACGCGGTCCAGGCAGGCGGAACGCTCTTCGGGCGTCTTGAACACGGCGCAACGGTCCACCGCATTGCTCTGCTCGGCCTGGGCGCCCGGATTGGTCAACTGGCCGGTGCGCGACGATTCCAGGGCCGCACCCGTTTCCTGCAGGCACACGGCCTGGGACTGCTGCGTGTTGCCGCTCAGGCAGGCCTGGCGGTCGCGCTCGTAGCGGGCCCGGGCGGATTCGTCCGGCGCGGCGTGCGCGGTGGCGGCGGCTGCGGCCAGCAGGGCGGTGGTGACGAGAACGGAAAAGCGGCGAAGAGAAGACATCGGCATGGTGATCCTTTGGTATGCGAACAGCCCCTGGCAGCCGGGCGAAGGCCCGGCCGGGGCAAGGTTTGCAGACTAGGCGTACACCGAGGGAGCGTCTGTCGGACGGTGCGCAGCCGCCGTGCGGGCCGTTCGCCCGCCACAGGGCGGCCGAGGCCCCCGTCCCCGATGAAAAGCGGGAGGCGCAGCGACCGAAAAGGTCGGCCGCTTACCGCAAACCCTGCGCCAACGCGCGCGTCAGGTCGGCCGCGGGCGCCTCCCGGCAGCCGCTCGCGTTCTGTCCGGACCACAGTGGTGAAAAGTCGCTGCGCGCCAAGGCTTCCGCCTTGGCGCGCAGCGGGGCCAGCGCGGCCGTCGCGAGAGGGAACTCCGGGGCCGCGGGGTTCAGTGGCCCCAGTTCGTGCATGACGCGGTTCATGATGCCGCGGGCAGGGCGGCCGGTGAACAGGTGGGTGAGGGCGGTGTGGCGCGCCGCGTCGCTTTGCAATGCGGCGCGGTGCACTGCGCTGGTGGTGGCCTCGGTGGCCAGCATGTAGGCGGTGCCGACCTGCACGCCCGAGGCCCCCAGCGCCATGGCCGCGGCCACGCCCCGGGCGTCCGCGATGCCCCCGGCCGCGATGACCGGGCACTGCACGGCGCCGACGATCTGGGGCAGCAGCGCGAAGGTGCCGGATTGCTTGGTCAGGTCGTGCGACAGGAAGTGCCCGCGGTGCCCGCCGGCCTCCAGGCCCTGCGCGATGACCGCGTCCACGCCCCCGCGCCTGCAGCCAGAGCGCTTCTTCCACCGTGGTGGCCGACGCGAGGACTTTGGAGCCCCAGCTTTTCACCTGCGTCAGGAGGTCGTCCGGCGGCAGCCCGAAATGGAAGCTGACCACCGGCGGCCGGAACTCCGCCAGCAGGCCGGCCACCTCGGCGTTGAACGGATGGCGTCCCGCACCGGCGGGGATGTCCTCCGAACGAAGGCCGAATTCGGCGTAATAGGGCGCCAGCGCCGCACGCCATGCCGCCTCCCGCTGCGGATCGGGCTGGGGCGGCGTGTGGCAGAAGAAGTTGACGTTGTAGGGCCGGCGGGTGGCCGCGCGGATGGCCGTGACTTCCTGGCGGATCAGGTCGGGCGTGAGCCCGGCGCAGGGCAAGGAGCCCAGACCCCCGGCTTCGCTCACGGCGATCACCATGGCGCTTCCCGACACCGCCACCATGGGCGCCTGGATGAGGGGAAATTCGGTGCCGAGGAGGTGTTGGAGCGTGGTCATCGGTGGGGCCTGTAGGGACGTGGTGGGCATTCTGCACCACCTCCTCCAGCCGCCACGCGCGGCGGTTCAGCGGGCGGGGCCGAATCCGAACAGGGAGGGTTTGGAGGGGGCCGGGGGATCGGCTGGCGGGCGCTCCGTCTGGGGCGCATCGTGCGATGGCGACACCCCTTTCGCGGCCCGCTTCACGGCAAGGCGAGGGCCGATGTCCAGGTCTTCGATCATGGCTTGCAACACCCGAAGCCCATCGGCCAGGGCCTGGTGGTAGGTGCCCGTGGCCGACGCGGACCGTTCCATCTCCGCCCAGGCGCCGCCGCCTTCGCGCTCCATCAGCACCCAGCGGAAGTCCCCGGGAGACGGCTCTTGCACATGGATGGCGATGGGGCGGAGGGGGGAAGGCATCACTCCAGCATAGGGGATCGCGGGGGATGGACCAAGGCCGTGCCGCCACCCGATTGGCAGGCAATGCCTACCGATGCGGCAAGCGGCCGCCTACAAGGGTGGCAGACCGATCGACGCAGACTGGGACGCACGGGGTTTCCCCTTCGGAGAAAAGTCACATGGCAACTGGCAGTCGCACGCTCTGGAAGGGCGCCATCACTTTCGGCCTGGTCCACATCCCTGTCGGGCTGCACACGGCGGCGACGGAGCAGGGCGTGGACTTCGACTGGCTGGACAAGCGGTCCATGGACCCGGTGGGCTACAAGCGCATCAACAAGAAGACCGGCAAGGAAATCGACAAGGACCACATCGTCAAAGGGGTGCAGTACGAAGACGGCAAGTACGTCATCATCAGCCCGGAAGAGATCGAGGCGGTGTTCCCCAAGACCACGCAGACCATCGAGATCGAGCGCTTCATCGACGCGAACGACATGCCGTTCATCTTCCTGGAGCGGCCGTACTACGTGGCACCCGTCAACAAGAGCGACAAGGTCTATGCGCTACTGCGCGAAACCCTCATCGCGACGGGCAAGGTTGGCCTCGCGAAGGTCGTCATTTCGACGAAGCAGCACCTGGCCGCGCTGGTGCCTTCGGGACCGGCGCTGGTGCTGAACCTGCTGCGCTGGGGCGACGAGGTCAAAACGCTCGACTCGCTCGAACTGCCGGCCGCCGGCAAAAAGAGTGTGAGCGCCGCGGAACTCAAGATGGCCAGGCAGCTGGTCGAGGAGATGTCCGGAAAATGGGACCCCGCCGACTTCAAGGACGAGTTCCGCATCCAGGTGATGAAGCTCGTGGACAAGAAGGCGAAGGCGGGCGAAGGCCACACGGTGATGGACCCGGAGGAAGAAGCGCCGCAGACCGGCGAAGTGATCGACCTCACGGCCCTGCTCAAGCGCAGCCTCAAGGGTGGCTCCGCGCCTGCGCGCAAGGCGGCGGGCAAAACGGCCGGCAAGGCGGGGGCCAAGGCGCCTGCCAGGAAGGCCGGTGCCAAAAGCGCCGCCGCCAGGAAGAGCGCACCGGAAAGAAAAGCGGCGTGAGCGATTGCTCGCCCGCGTGTTCAGACCGGTGATGCCATGCGCGTCGCCACGTGGAACATCAACAATGTCAACAAGCGGATCGACCGGCTGGTCGATTGGCTGCAGCGCACGCGGCCCGATGTGGTCGCGCTGCAGGAACTCAAATGTCCCACCGCGCAGTTCCCGCATGAGGCGCTGCGCGCGGCGGGCTACCGCGGCATGGCCGTCGGCCAGCGCACCTGGAATGGCGTGGCGCTGCTCGGCCGCGGGCACGATCCCCTGCCCGTGTTGACCGCGCTGCCGGGCGACTCGGCCGACAAGGAGGCCCGCTACCTCGAAGCGGCGATCCACGGCGTGCTCTATGCCTGCCTGTACCTGCCCAACGGCAACCCGCAGCCCGGTCCCCGATTCGATGCCAAGCTGCGTTGGTTCGAGCGGCTGAACCGCCGCGCCCAGGCGCTCTGGGCGTCTGGCCATCCCGTGGTGCTGATGGGCGACTGGAACGTCGTGCCGACGGATGCGGACATCTACCGGCCCGACACGTGGGCGGACAACGCCCTGTTGCAGCCGGCGCCCCGGCAAGCCTATGCCGACCTGTTGGCCCAGGGGTGGACGGATGCCATCGCCACGGTGCACCCGAAGGACGTGCCGTTCACTTTCTGGGACTACCGGCGCCGGCGCTGGGAGCGCGATGCGGGACTGCGCATCGATCACATCCTGGTGAGCCGCATGCTCCGGGTGGCGGATGCCGGCGTGGACCGGGACGAGCGCGGCAAGGCCAACGCCAGCGACCACGCCCCCGTCTGGGCGGAACTGACGGTGGCGAAGGCGCCCGCGCGGCGCCGGGCGGCCAGGCCGGCCGGCGTTTGAAGCGCCCCACAGGCCGGTGATCGCTGCCAGAATGCAGGGTGCCTCGACCCTTGGGGTTGCAAGCGTGCTTCACAAGGACAATGCTTTCATGAACGATCCCGGCGGCTTTCCCGATCTCGAATATGTCGGCTTCTGGGCGCGCGTGGGCGCGACGCTGATCGACACCCTGCTGCTGATCGTCGTGACGGTGCCGCTGCTGGTGGCGTTCTATGGCTGGGCGTATTTCGAATCCGAGCGCCTGGTCTTGGGGCCTGCGGATTTCGTCATCTCCTGGGTGCTCCCGGCCGTGGCGGTGGTGCTGTTCTGGCTGAGCCGGCAGGCCACGCCGGGCAAGATGGCCATCGGCGCCCGCGTGGTGGATGCCGCCACCGGCAAGCCGATGACCCCCGGGCAGTCCGTGGGCCGCTACGTGGCGTATTTCGCCTCCGCGATTCCGTTGGGCCTGGGCCTGCTGTGGGTGGCGTTCGACAGCCGCAAGCAAGGCTGGCACGATAAGCTGGCGGGCACGGTGGTCGTGCGGCCGAAGCGGCGTGGGACGCAGGCGGTGGGTTTTCCGCAGGGTTGAAGACCTTCTCCCCCCACCAGGACCGCCACGGCGCCACCCGCCTTCATTCACTGCACGCCTGTTTTCATGGCCATGACGATGCAATCTGCCCCCTTTTCAGACTGGATTCCGCTGCCCCCCGCACAAGCCGATGCCGCGATCGTGGACCTGGACGGCACCATGGTGGACACGCTCGGCGATTTTTCCGAGGCGATCAACCGCATGCTGCGCGAGCTGGGGCTGCCCGGCATCGCGGCGCCCGACATCGAACGCATGGTGGGCAAGGGCTCGCAGCACCTGATTCATTCGGTGCTCAATCACGTTCTGGCGCATGATTCACTAGGGCGTATTGCTATCAAAACAGAAGCAATCTATCCGCAGGCCTGGGAAAGCTACCAGCGCCATTACGCCGCCGTCAACGGCCAGTTCGCCGCGCTGTACCCCGGGGTGGTCACCGGACTGCAGGCGCTGCGGCGGCAAGGCGTGCGCCTGGCCTGCCTGACCAACAAGCCCACGGCGTTCGCCGTTGCGCTGCTGGAGGCCAAGGGGCTGGACGGCTTCTTCGAGAAGGTGTTCGGCGGCGATGCCTTCGAGCGCATGAAGCCCGATCCGATGCCGTTGCTCCGGACCTGCGAGGCGCTGGGCACCGTGCCCGCGCGCACGCTGATGATCGGCGACTCCAGCAACGATGCCCGGGCGGCCCGCGCCGCCGGCTGCCCCGTGGTGCTGGTGACCTACGGCTACAACCACGGGCAACCCGTGCGCGAGGTGGATGCCGACGGCTATGTCGATTCGCTGGAGGCGCTGCGGCCCGGCCCCTGACGCGCCCCGCAGCGGCGGGGCGATGGCCCGCTACCAGCGCAGCAGCCGAGGCCCCAGCACGGCACCAGCGGCCACCGGCAGCGACATGCCCAGAACGTACCAGATGGCAATGAACGGTGCGGCCAGCTCCGGGCAGTGCAGCGCATAGACCGTGGCGCCGGCCGCGCCGCCCT
>NZ_BAAJYR010000088.1:0-13914 GCF_057546605.1 Acidovorax sp. KPB24-03
CGCCAGGCCAGCCTCGCGGCCTGCGCGCCTTCGGCGCTCACCCGCAGCGTGGCGGGGCCGGGCAGGTCCAGGCGCTCGCCGGCTGCCAGAAAATAGTCTTCCTCGCAGCCATCGCAGGTGACCCAGGCGCAGCCCTGCAGCACCTCCAGCACGGCGGACTGATGGGCCGGGCAGGCGAGGGTCTGCACGGGTGCGAGCGGCCGCAGGGTCCGGTGTGTGGCCGATGGGACGGCGGCGGCAGGCAAAGAGGGCCGGGCGGCCGGGGTGGGGTGCGTCAGGGAGTTCATGGGATCGACTGTGCTTGGGCGTGCCAGGGCGCACCAGCCACAGTCGCCCGCCATGTCGGCCAGTGCAGATGCGCCGCAGGGCCATCTGTGTGGTACCGGTTGGCACCCATCTGTACTGCTGCATCCATTGCTGGACAGTACAGAATCGCACGATGGACGCCGCCGACACCACGCCCCTTTATCTGCAGATCGCGGCGCAACTGGCCGAGCTGGTGCGCAACGGCACGCTGGCACGGGGCGAAAAACTGCCGTCGGTGCGCGAGCTGGCCCGCCAGCGGGCAGTGGCCCAGAGCACCGTGGTGCAGGCCTACCACTGGCTGGAGGATGCGCGCCTCATCACCTCGCGCCCGCGCTCGGGCTTCTTCGTCGCGGCGCGCCCCGCCAGCCTGCCCGAGCCGACCACGCCACGCCCGCTGCGCCGTGCGCGCGAGGTTTCGGTGGACTGGCTGGGCCAGCGCATCCTGGGGCGCGATCAGCCGGCCGACATGGTGTCGTACAGCAGCGGCACGCCCGGGCCCGAACTCTTCAACCCCGACCGGGTGCGGCGCGCGGTCACCCGCGCGGCGCAGCGCCACCGCCACCTGCTGTGCACCTATCCGTCCTCGTCCGGCCACGAGGAGGCGCGCCGCGCGCTCGCCCGCTATGCCGTGGGGCTGGGCTGCAGCCTCGACCCCGAGAACATCGTGATCGCCGGGGGCTGCATGGACAGCATCGTGCTGTGCCTGCGGGCGGCCACGCGGCCCGGCGACATCGTGGCGCTGGAGTCGCCCACGCACTTCTCGTTTCTGGAGGTGCTGCAGGGGCTGCACCTGCGCGCGCTCGAAATCCCCACCCATCCGCGCCACGGCCTGTCGCTGGACGCGCTGCAGCTGGCGCTGGAGACGCAGCCCGTCAAGGCCGTGATGGTGGTGCCCACACTCAGCAACCCGCTGGGCAGCTGCATGCCGCAGGCCGAGCGGCGGCGCCTGGCGCACATGGCCGCGCGCCACGGCATGGCCGTGATCGAGGACGCGATCTACAACGACCTCGTGGAAGTGGACGAGCTGCGCCGCACGGTCAAGTCGTACGACACCACCGGCCACGTCATGCTGTGCGATTCGTTTTCCAAGACCCTGGCGCCGGGCCTGCGCCTGGGCTGGGTGGAGGCGGGCCGCTGGAGCCAGGCGATGCGCGCCATCAAGGACCTGCAGGCCGGCGGGCAGTCGGCGGTGCTGGAATTGGCGCTCGCCGACCTCATCACGCAGGCCGGCCATGCGGCATCGATGCGGCAACTGCGCGCGGCGGTCGCGGCCCGCATGGACGCGGTGCGCGGTGTGATCGCCGCGCATTTTCCGCCGGGCACGCGCGTCAGCGATCCCCCGGGCGGCCTGCTGCTGTGGCTGGAGTTGCCGCGCGCCCTCGACTCGGTGCTGTTGCACGAGGCTTGCCTGGCCGAGGGCCTGCTCATCGCACCGGGCACGGTGTTCAGCGCCAGCGGGCGGTTTCGCAACTGCCTGCGCATCGGCGTGGGCGGCGACTGGACGCCCGCGCACCTGCAGGGCTTGCGCACGGTGGGGGAGATGGCCACCCGCATGCTGCGGTCGGCCGCCATGCGTGTGGCTTGAGACCGCACAGGAAAATCACACGAACTTCGTGCTCCACGAAGTTCGTGTAACATTTATCCCATGAAGAACGTGACCATCACCATGGACGACGCCGCGGCCGAGTGGGTGCGCGTGGAAGCGGCCAAGCGCGGCAGCAGCGTTTCGCGCCTGGTGGGCGAATGGCTGGCCGAGAAGATGCGGCAGGAAGATGCCTATGCCCAGGCCATGCGAGAGGCGTTGAGCTTCGAGAGCTGGGGCGCCTCCGACGGGCCCTATGTGCCGCGCGAAATCCTGTTCCAGCGATGAGCACGACCCCGATCTTCGTCGACACCGAAGTGCTGCTGTCCAGCGTGGACGACCGCGATCCGGCCCGGCAGGCGCGTGCGCGCGAATGGCTCACGTTCTGCTGGCAGACACGCAGCGGCCGCGTCAGCTCGCAGGTGCTCAACGAGCTGTACAACCAGGCCATCCAGCGCTTTCGGGGGCCGCACACGCTGCAGCAGGTGCGCGCGCAGGTGCGGCGCTTTCGGGTGTGGCAGCCGCCGCACCTGGACGCCTACACCGTTGACGGCGCGTGGGATCTGCAGGACCGCTACGGCCTGGGCTACTGGGATGCGCTCATTCTCTCCTCCGCGCACCAGCAGGGCTGCCGCTACCTGCTGACCGAGGCGCTGCCGCACGACCAGCCCATGGACGCCGTGCGCCCCATCAACCCCTTCCTCATCGCTCCCCACGAACTGGACACCGCCGAATGACGAGCCCCGCCACCCCCGCTGCCACGCCGCCCAGCGCCCTCGACCGCATCCGCCCTGACGTGCGCGCCATGCACGCCTACACTGTGCAGCCCTCGGCCGGCCTGCTCAAGATGGACGCGATGGAAAACCCGTTCCGCCTGCCGGCGGACCTGCAGGCGGCCCTGGGCGAGCGGCTGGGCGCGCTGGCGCTCAACCGCTATCCCGGCGACCGCATCGCCGACCTGAAGGCCGCGCTGGCTGACTACGTGGGCATGCCGGACGGCCACGCCATCGTGCTGGGCAACGGCTCCGACGAACTCGTCACGCTGCTGGCGCTGGCCTGCGCGCAGCCCGGCACTGGCCAGCGCGCCACGCTGCTCGCGCCCATGCCGGGCTTCGTGATGTACCCCTTGAGCGCGCAGCTGCAGGGGCTGGACTTCGTCGGCGTGCCGCTCACGGCCGACTTCGAGCTCGACGAGCCGGCCATGCTCGCGGCCATCGCCCGGCACCGCCCGGCCATCACCTACATCGCCTACCCCAACAACCCCACCGCCACGCTGTGGAACGAAGGCGCGGTGCAGCGCATCATCAACGCCGCGGGCGCGCAAGGTGGCATCGTGGCCATGGACGAGGCCTACCAGCCCTTCGCCAGCCGCACCTGGATCGATCGCATGCGCGCCGAGCCCGGGCGCAACGCGCATGTGCTGCTGATGCGCACGCTCAGCAAGTTCGGCCTGGCCGGCGTGCGGCTGGGCTACCTGATGGGGCCCAGCGCGCTGGTGGCCGAGATCGACAAGGTGCGCCCGCCCTACAACGTGAGCGTGCTCAACTGCGAGGCCGCGCTGTTCGCCCTGGAGCATGCGGGCGTGTTCGCGGCCCAGGCGGCCGAACTGCGGCACGAGCGCGCCGCGCTGCTGGCTGCGCTGAGGGTGCTGCCGGGCGTCGAGAAGGTCTGGGACAGCGAAGCCAACATGGTGCTGCTGCGCGTGGCCGATGCCGCCCGCACCTACGAGGGCATGAAGGCCCGCAAGGTGCTCGTCAAGAACGTTTCTACAATGCACCCACTGCTGGCCAATTGCCTGCGCCTCACGGTCGGCAATGCGGCCGACAACGCCCAGATGCTCGCCGCGCTCCAGGCCTCCCTATGACCTCTTCTGCACTCGTTCCTTCCGCCCTGTCCGACAGCCCCGACGCCGACCGCATCGCGGAGGTGTCCCGCACCACGGCGGAAACCCGCATCCACGTGCGCGTGAACCTCGACGGCACGGGCGAAGCCCGCCTGTCCACGGGCATCGGCTTCTTCGACCACATGCTCGACCAGATCGCGCGCCACGGCCTGATCGACCTGCGCATCGAATGCGAGGGCGATCTGCACATCGACGGCCACCACACGGTGGAAGACGTGGGCATCACGCTCGGCCAGGCGTTCGCGCGGGCCGTGGGCGACAAGAAGGGCATCCGTCGCTACGGCCATGCCTATGTGCCGCTGGACGAGGCGCTGTCGCGCGTGGTGGTCGACTTCTCGGGCCGCCCGGGGCTGCACCTGCACATCCCGTTCACGGCGGGCAGCATCGGCGGCTTCGACACGCAGCTCACGTATGAATTTTTCCAGGGCTTCGTGAACCACGCGGGCGTCACGCTGCACATCGACAACATCAAGGGCATCAATGCCCACCACCAGTGCGAGACGGTGTTCAAGGCCTTCGCCCGCGCGCTGCGCGCAGCGCTGGAGCGCGACCCCCGTGCGGCCGGTGTCATTCCCTCCACCAAAGGGTCCCTCTGAGGTTTTCGGCTCCATGGGCCTCCAGCGCTCATCCAACATGCGCAAGCAGCTATGAAAAGTGAAGCAAAAACCGTGGCCGTCGTGGACTACGGCATGGGCAACCTGCGCTCCGTCTCGCAGGCCGTCCAGGCAGCCGCCGAGGGCACCGGCTGGACCGTCGTGGTCACCTCGCGGCCCGAGGACGTGCGCGCCGCGCAGCGCGTGGTGCTGCCGGGACAGGGCGCCATGCCCGACTGCATGAGCGAACTGCGCGAATCGGGCCTGCAGGCGTCGGTGCTGGAGGCCGCTGCGTCCAAGCCGATGTTCGGCGTGTGCGTGGGCATGCAGATGCTGCTGGACCGCAGCGCCGAGGGCGACACGCCCGGCCTGTCGCTCATCCACGGCGAAGTGCTCAAGTTCGACCTGGCCGGCCGCCAGCAGCCGGACGGCAGCCGCTACAAGGTGCCCCAGATGGGCTGGAACCGCGTGGGCCAGGTGCGCCATGGCGGCGCGGCGCACCCGGTGTGGGCCGGCGTGCCGGACCAGAGCTACTTCTATTTCGTGCACAGCTTCTATGCGCGCCCGCGGGATGCGGCGCACTGCGCGGGCGAGGCCGATTACGGCGGCCCCTTTGCAGCGGCGATTGCGCGCGATAATATTTTTGCCACGCAATTCCATCCGGAAAAGAGCGCGGAGCACGGCCTGGCGCTCTATCGCAACTTCCTTCACTGGAATCCCTGATCTTCAACCCCTTGCCGGGCCTGCGGCCCGACCTGGCACATCCTTAGCCTTTCCATCATGCTGCTCATCCCCGCCATCGACCTCAAGGACGGACACTGCGTGCGCCTCAAGCAAGGTGACATGGACCAATCCACCACCTTCGGAGAAGACCCGGGCGCATGGCCCGCAAGTGGGTGGAAGCCGGGGCGCGACGTCTGCACCTGGTGGACCTGAACGGCGCCTTCGCCGGCACGCCCAAGAACTACACGGCCATCAAGTCCATCCTGAAGGAAGTCGGTGACGACATCCCCGTGCAGCTCGGCGGCGGCATCCGCGACCTGGACACGATCGAAAAGTACATCGACGGCGGCCTGCGCTACGTGATCATCGGCACCGCCGCCGTGAAGAACCCCGGGTTCCTGAAAGACGCCTGCAGCGCCTTCGGCGGCCACATCATCGTGGGCCTGGATGCCAAGGACGGCAAGGTCGCGACCGACGGCTGGAGCAAGCTCACGGGCCACGAGGTGGTCGATCTGGCCAAGAAGTTCGAGGACTGGGGCGTGGAGTCGATCATCTACACCGACATCGGCCGCGACGGCATGCTCTCGGGCATCAACATCGACGCCACGGTCAAGCTGGCGCAATCGCTCACCATCCCGGTCATCGCCTCGGGGGGCCTGGCCAACATGGCCGACATCGAGCAGCTGTGCGCGGTGGAAGGCGAAGGCATCGAAGGCGTGATCTGCGGCCGCGCCATCTATTCCGGCGACCTGGATTTCGCCGCGGCGCAGGCCCGTGCGGACGAATTGAACGGCGCTGCCTGACGTCTGGTTCCGGCCGCCTCAGGATGCCTTGCGGCGGCTGAGGCGGGTTTTCAGGCGCCGGTCCTTGCAAGCCCCGGTGCCGTGCGATCCGGACCATCGGTCCGGCGGCTTTTCATCCAACGCGATTGCCACCGAGCGCCAGGCAACGCCGGCGCCAGGCGCGCTTCGGGATCAGCAGCCCGTGACGGCCCGCCCTTGGTTCACCGCGGACACGGTCTGCAGCAGGTTCGTCCAGTACGAAGGCAGGGCGTCCCAGGGGTTGCCGACATCCGCCACCGGGTCGTATTCGAGGTTCGTCATGTAGATGGGGCCGGCGTTGTACCGGGCCGAGGCGGCCGTCTGCACGGCCTGCTGCATGTCGGCACAGGTGGCGGTGTTGTGCACCAGCGAGCTTTGGCGGCTGTTGGCCAGGGTGTACAGCCAGGGCGCGGTGCGCGGGTCGTAGCTGGCGTAGGTGCTGTTGCGCCCTTCGAAGGTGACGAGCACATCGGCCACCGCGGCGTAGCCGGCGGCAGGCACCATGCCGGGGTTGCCGATCACGCGCAGGCTGGCGTCCTTGGCCTTGATGTAGCTGTAGATCTCGCGGTAGAAGTCGAGCCGCGTGGTCTCGGAGGCCATTTCGTCCAGGAAGATGCCGCTGATCGCCCCGCGCCCGAACAGCGCGATGTAGTTGTCGATGTTGGCCTTGATGCTGGCCAGCGACCGCGAGCCCGTGCCGTAGCCGGTATAGACATAGCCCACCACCTTGCCGCCCGCCGAAACGAACGCATTGACGGCGCTCACATAGCTGGCCTCCGCCGTGGTGAACACCCCGTTGTTGGGATTCAGGATCGCGGTGATGGACACCGCCGGATTGGCCGCCGCACCGCTGGCCAGCAGGGTCCAGCCCTGGCCCGACGAGGGGTGGAAGTAGGCAGGCACCAGCACCTCCAGTGCCGCGGGTGCCGGGCGCAGATACACCACGCGCGTGGCGGTGACCGACTGGCCCGATACGCTGGTGGTGGCGCTGATCTCCTGCCGGCCTGCCGCGGCGCCGGACAGGGTGGCGGTCGCCACGCCTGCGCGGGTCGCGCTGGTGGTGGAGAACGCGCCGGGCAGGGCGGAGAAGTTCACCGCCGTGCCATCGGCCGCGTCGGCGCCGTTCACCGTGACGCGCGCGCTGATGGCCAGGGCGGCATTCGCATTGAACACGGCCTCGGCTTGCGGAGCGTTCAGGGTGATGGCGATGCTGGTCGGAGTGGGGGTCACCGGTGTCGTCGGGTCGGTGGAGCCCCCTCCACCGCCACCGCCGCAGGCGGCCAGCAAGGCGGCAAGGGACAGGCCGCACCAGCGGGTGATGCGGGCAACGAGGGTGATGCGGGCGGGAATGCGTGGCATGGGGATATCCTTTGCAGCGGGAAAGGGAAGGGTGAGGTGTCGGACAAGGTGGAGGCAATCGGCGTGCCGGGTGCGGATCCGTGGATCAACAGGTGGGCGGCGCGGCGCCCCGGTTGACGGCATCCACGGTGCCCAGCAGGCGGGTCCAGTAGGTCGGCAGGGTGTCCCAGGGGTTGCCTTCCTGCGTGTCGGGGTCGAACGTGTCGTCGGTGACGTAGAGGATGCCGCTGTTCGCGCGTGCCGTGGCCGCAGCGCGCACGGCGGCCTGCATGGCCGCGCAGTCGGCCGCGTCGTGCACCAGGGCGTTCTGGCGCGTGTTGGCCATCTGGTAGAGCCAGCCACCGCTGGCGCGGGGATCGTAGTCGGCAAAGGCCGCGTTGCGGTTCTCGAAGGTCACCAGGGCATCGGCCACGGCGGCATAGGCGGCGTTGGGCACGGTGCCTGGGTTGCCGACCACGCGCAAGCTGGCGCCTTTGCTCTTGACGTAGTCGAAGAGCTGCCGGTAGTAGCTGATCCGGCCGGGTGCGGACGACATCTCGTCGATGAAAAAGCCGCTCACCAGCCCGGTACCGTAGAGGCTGAGATATTTGTCGATGTTGCCCTTGACCTTGCTGATCGAGCGCGATCCGTAGCCGGTGTACACATAGCCCAGCAGCTTGCCCCCCGCCTGCACGAAGGCCGTGGCGGCGGCCGTGAACTCGGGGTTGGCGCGGGTGAAGACGCCATTGCTGGGGTTGAGAATGGCCGTGACGCTGACGGAGGGGTACGCGCTGGCGCCGGCGGTCATGGCGTCCCAGGGCGAGCCGCCGAGGGGTAGAAATAAGCGGGGACCAGCACTTCCATGGGGGCGGCGGCCGGGCGCACGTAAAGGATGCGCGAGGCGGTCACGGCGTCGCCGCTCGAGGCCACCGAAGCGGTCAGGGTCTGGCGCCCCAGCCCGGCGGGGGTGAAGGTGGTGCCGGCCTCGCCGCCGCGCAGCGCGGCCACCGGCGGCGCAAAGCCGCCCGAGGTGGCGGAAAAATCGACGGGCACGCCGTCAGTGATGACGCTGGCGACCCCCGCCTGCACCGTGAGGGAGACCGGCACGCTGGCTCCGGCGTCGAATACATCCTGGTCGAGCGGGGCGGCGAAGGCGGCCTGCGCACCTGCCGTGGCGGCTTCGGCTTTTTGCTCGGAGGCTGGTGCAGGTTCGCTGCCGCCGCCTCCGCAGCCGGCAAGTCCTGCGGCGAGCAATCCGGAAGCCGACCACAGCACCAGCCGCAGTGCAGCGCGGCTCGGCAATGCACGATGGATCGCGTTCGGCATGGCACCCCCCTTTTTTCTGGCCTGAATGGATTTCAGTTTTTTGCCATTGTCCACCGAACGCCAGTCGGGCTACTGCAGCATGAAGGTTTCGTACTCCAGCCGGTTGAGTTGGCGCGACAGCAGGTACATGCCGGTGCACAGCGTGAGCAGCGTGGACAGCGCGAAGCCGTAGCCATACAGGGCCGCGCCGGCATACAGCGTGAAGCCGGTGAGCGCGATGTTCAGCAGCACGAACTGCACGCACAGCAGCAGCACGATGCGGCGCTGGTCCAGGTAGAAGAACACGTTCAGGATGGCCATCAGACCCACCTGCAGGCCCGCGCCGATCACCTGCACGTGCAGCAGCGGCAGGTACAGCCGCGAGATGCCCAGCACGTCCAGCAGCGCCGGGCCGGCCACGAAGGTGACCAGGATGGCCAGCGTCTGGATCTTGCCGATCTCGCCCAGCCCTTGCTGGATCGAGTAGACCATCTCGTCGCGCATGGCCTCGATGTATTCGAGCGAGCCGCCGCTGCGCACCGCGTCGTAGAACTTGTCGTAGTACTCGACGAAGTCGGTCTCGATGCGCACCAGGAACACCGCCATGCCCGGAATGATGGACAGGTAGGCCAGGAACACCGGCAGGTCGTAGATGAGCGATGCGCGCAGCCCGCCGATGATGTTCTGGGACGTCGGCGGGAAGTACCAGAACATGAACTTGTCGATCCAGATCCCGAAGTTGTAGAGGAACCCGATGGCCACGAGCGACGGATACAGCAGCTTGCGCTCCGCGAAGTCGAACGCGATCAGCCGGCCCTTGGGGTTGAACTCCTGCACCACCAGGATCCACATGCCGGCCAGCAGCAGGTAGTTGCCCAGCACGAAGCCCGTCAGCAGCCCCTCCAGGCCCCAGGGGCGCATGAAGAGCGAGCCGATCACGATCACCGCGTAGGCCAGACCGAACAGCACCACGATCTCCTTGTACCGCTTCATGCCGGACAGCAGCACCGTCAGCACCCATACGTCGCACATCAGGGTGAAGCCTGCCAGCATCAGCATGCGGTACACCAGCCCCAGGTTGGGCAGCAGCAGGAACAGCGCGATCGTGCCCAGGGCACCGGCCACGAGCGTCACCACCAGCAGCAGCCCGTGCAGGTTGGGCAGGATGAGGTCCTTGCGCTTTTCGAAGAGCCGGTCGGACACGAAGCGCGTGAAAGCCAGCTGCACCAGCCCCGTGAGAATCAGGCTGCCCGCCACCATGTAGGTGACCGAGGTCTGGAACTGCGTGACCAGAAAGCCCGGTACCACCACGCTGGCGCTGAAGATACCGATGAGCAGGATGCCCACGATGGAGAAGACCCACGGGCCCGAGCCGATGACGCCCGCATAGGCGTAGGCCTGCACCAGGCTCACCAGCGTGTTCTTGCGCAGCATGCGGCGCAGTTCGAATCCGATGCCAGCCATCAGCGGGGGCCCTCCGTCTTCTGGAACGCGGTCTCATACACGCGGCGGTAGCGGTCGAACATCATGGTGTCGGTGTAGTAGCGCTCCACGCGCGCAATGGCCGCCCGGCTGGCGCTCTCCCAGGCGGCGGGGTCGTTGAGCAGCGACAGCGAAGCGTCGGCCAGGCGCTGCGGGTCGGCGATCGGCACCACCTTGCCCGAGGCGCCCAGTGCCTTGTCTTCATCGTCCAGCCCTTCGATGAGCTGGCGGCACGAGCCCACGTCGGTGGACACGGTGGGCACGCCCGCGGCGTAGCCCTCCAGGATCACCAGGGGCAGCGCCTCGCTGATCGACGACAGGATCACCAGCCCGATGCGCGGCATGAGGTCTTCCACGCGCTGAAAGCCCAGGAAGCGGATGTTCTGCTCCAGCCCCAGGCTGCGCACGAGGTTCGTGCATTCCTGCGCGTAGGCCGGGTCTTCCTCGGTCGGGCCGGCGATCCAGCCCTCGGCCTGCGGCAGCTGGTTGACCACGCGGCGCATGGCGCGGATGAACGTCTTGATGTCCTTGATGGGCACCACGCGGCCGATGAGGCACAGCACTGGCGGCACCTGGGCCGGACGCTTGTCGCGCAGCGGCGCGAAGCGGCCCAGGTTGATGCCGTTCGGGATGTTGAAGGTGCGCGATGCCTCGGCGCCATCGGTCACCTGCCGCAGCCGGTTGGTCTCGTACAGCGCGATGATCGGGTCGGCCGCCGCGTAGCAGTAGTAGCCCAGCCATTCGAAGAACTGGATCCACATCTGGCGGAAGTACGACAGCTCGGTCGGGTCGCGCTGGAAGATGTTGCGGTTGTCGCGGATCCACTCGCTCTTGAAGAGGTCGATCTTGCGTTCCTTGGTGTAGATGCCGTGCTCCGACAGGATCAGCGGCACACCGCGCGCCTGCTCGATCAGCCCGCCGAGAAAGCCGGCGTAGCCCGTGGAGGCGCAATGCACCACGCGCACCGGAATGAGCTGCTGCGCCACGCGGGCCAGCGTCCACAGCGGCTGGTACATGATGCGCACCGTCCAGAAGTAGTCCACGAACGACGGATCGGTGCAATGGTCGCGGTAGCTCTTGCAGATGATTTCCCAGGCCCGCTCGCTGTAGAGGAAATCCTCCAGCGGCAGGCGCCCGCCCGGCTGCATCTGCTGGGTGATCTCGCGGAACGCGGCCATCGTCTGCGGGCTGCGGTCGCCCGTGCGGAACGACTCGACCAGGGTGTGCACCATGTCCAGGGCCGCGCGGCTGCCCTTGCGCCGTGCGGGCAGGGTGCGCACGCCCAGGTGGTCGTAGAGGTAGTGCTCCTCGAAGTGCACGACGTTCGGCGGCAGCTCGTACTTGAACGCGGAATAGTCCTCGCGGCGGCTGCCCAGGAAGACGATGGCAAAGCGGTATTCCGGGTAGGCGCGGATGATCTGGTTGATCCAGCTCGACACGCCCCCGCTCACATAGGGGAAGGTGCCCTCCAGTAGCAGGGCGACGTCTGCCTCGCTGGCTTTGGGCCCTGTCATGGCGCACTCCAGTAGTCGAGGACGGGGCGCAGCCGGGGCAGCGCGCGCCATTGGTTGAGCTGCTGCACCAGTTCGCGCGTCTGCGCGAAGTCACGCCGCTCAAAGCACAGTTCGGCCTGGTAGGGCAGTACGCGCGTGGCGGGCAATCCCAAGTTGCGGGCGAGCGCGTAGGCGGCTTCGGCCTCGTCCACGCGGCCCAGCAGGTGCAGCAGGCGGCCGCGGCGCAGGTTCAGTTGCGGATGGTCCGGCTGCTGCGCCAGCACCTGGTCGCAATACTGCAGCGATTCCTTCACGGCGTGGTCGCGCAGGTCGCCCTGCACCAGTTCCTGATAGACCAGCTCCCAATACAGGTCGGACAGCCGGAAGGCCGATTCGACGGTGAGCGGCCCCGGCACTTCGCCTTCGGTTTCCTTGGCCAGGCGCAGCGCATCCAGTTCGCTGTCGATGGTGCGGTTGATGCGCTTTTCCAGGGTGTCCAGCATGCCGTAGGCGAGCAGGCGCAAATCCTCGCTCGGATCGCTCAGCACCGTGCGCAGCAATGGCGAGGCGATGCGGCCGGACACGTGCTGCAGCGCCACCATGGCGCGCATGCGCGTCTGCATCGGGGCCTGGCTGTTGCCCAAAAAGGACCGCAAACCGGACTGGCGAAAGCTCCCCTGCATGCGCTGGTGGCGATCGAACTCCGGCAGCCGCAGCGATTCGAAGTCGCCCTGCGACGAAGGGCTGCGGTAGATTCGCAGCACCACCACGGCGGCGATCACCCCGATGAATCCGACGATGGGCACGGCATAGCTGAACACTGCCATCAGGCCCAGCACCGGCGCGCGGGGCCGGGCCTGCTCGCCCGACAGCAGGGGCAGCAGAAAGAAGGACAGCATCACGCAGGCCAGGGCGTGCACCAGCAGGTAGCTCGACAGGGCCGCATCCGTGTGGCCCTGGAGCAGCGCGGGCCCGCTCCACGCGCCGATCTCCAGCAGCAGCGCGGAGATGGCGAACTTGATGTTAAGCATGGGCCATTCCGTTGAGCCGCTGGAGCACGGCCAGGGGCTCGCCGTTCAGCGCGATGATGTGCGGAAAAACGCCGGCCTCGGCCAGCGGCTTGCCGCTCTTTTGGCCCGACCAGATCTCCAGGCGGTTGATGTAGCCCTCGGCGGTGGCGTTGTCGCCCAGCGGCATCAGCATGGCCAGCACCTGGCGTTCCTTGCCGGTGATGAGCCAGCTTTCGTCCAGTTCGCGTTTCAGCCGCTCGATCTGGCCCGGAAGGCCGGCCTCGATGGCGCGCGGCAGGAACTCCAGCGCTACGATCACGCTGGGCACCTTGGCCGTGTCGCGGATGTGGGCCAGGCGCTGCGCTTCGAAGGCGAAATCGGCGGGGCACTCCGGCAGCTCCTTCAGGATCGGCGCGGCCACCGTCTGCATGGCCAGGCCGTCGGTGTAGTAGCCCAGCAGCAGGTTGATGGTCTGCAGGTTCTCGGCCTGCAGCGAAAAAGAACGGCATGTCCTCGATCACCAGCAGCCCGTAGATCTCGCCCCCTAGATCCAGCAGCGGCGCGGCGGCGAGGTAGCGGGTCTGCTGCTGGTCCGCCAGCATCTGGCTCACGTGGCAGAGCTTGCGGGTTTCCAGCGCCTGCTGCACGAGCGGGTCGCGCGCGTCCAGTTCGGCACCGCTGCCGATGCGGGCCACGGCCCGGGCTTCGATGCGGTCTTCGGTGGCGGCATACAGCGCCGCGGATTCGAGCTGGCAGTACTGGGCCAGCAGCCGCAGCAGGGTCTGCGCGCCCTGGGCCGCATCCTCTTCGGAGCCGCCCAGCGCCTGCAGCGTGGACAGCGCATCGCGCATGGACATCGGCCGGCCGATCAGCTCCTGCTCCAGGCGGTCGTGCGACAGGCGCAGCAGGTAGTACTGGCGCACCAGGTGCTCCAGGCGCTGGTCCAGATACAGCTGCACGTTCTCGGCCCGGCGGGTGCGCGCCTGCCAGAGGCTGGAGAACTCGCCCACCAGCATCACGAGGATCAGGCCGCCGAGAAAAAAGATCTGCGGAAAGGTGTCGTAGTGTCCGAAGTTGAGCGCCAGCCAGCCGGCCAGCAGCACGCAGGCGCCGCCCAGCCCGGCCAGCGGGCCGTAGCGCAGGGCCACGATCACGGGGGCCAGCCAGGACCAGGGGAACGCGGCCTCGCTCCACAGCGGGTCGAAGGGCTCCAGCAGCATGCCCAGCGCGAGCGCGATGATCGGCAGCAGCAGCGTCTCGCCCAGCATGATGGCCGGACGGGTGTCGGTGTCGGCCAGCTTGCCCAGCAGGTTGGTGGGCAGGTGCCGCACGCTCGGCTTGGCCGGCGGCTCGGGCGC
>NZ_BAAJYR010000089.1:0-13826 GCF_057546605.1 Acidovorax sp. KPB24-03
GACCAGCGCACCGCCCCCTTCCCTGTCCGGCAGACCGCGCAGCGCCAGCGGCTGCAACTGCCGCTGCTGCCCACCACGACCATCGGCTCGTTCCCGCAGACCGCCGAGATCCGCGCCGCCCGCGCCGCCGTCAAGCGCGGCCAACTGGCCCCGGACACCTACCGCGCCGCCATGCAGGCCGAGATAGAACGGGCCGTGCGCACGCAGGAGGCCCTGGGCCTGGACGTGCTGGTGCATGGCGAGGCCGAGCGCAACGACATGGTCGAATATTTTGGCGAACAGCTTGACGGATTCGCCTTCACCGCCAACGGCTGGGTGCAAAGCTACGGATCGCGCTGCGTGAAGCCCCCCATCCTCTTCGGCGACGTCGCCCGGTCTCGGCCAATGACGGTGGACTGGACCGCCTTCGCGCAAAGCCTCACCCCGCGCCCCATGAAGGGCATGCTGACCGGGCCCATCACCATCCTGCAGTGGTCTTTCGTGCGCGACGACCAGCCGCGCAGCCGCACGGCCGAGCAGATCGCCTGGGCGATCCGCGACGAGGTGACCGACCTGGAAGGCGCCGGCATCGGCATCATCCAGATCGACGAGCCCGCCATCCGCGAAGGCCTGCCGCTGCGCCGCGCGGACTGGAAGACCTACCTGCAATGGGCGACCCGGGCGTTTCGCATCAGCGCATCGGGCGTGCGTTCGACCACGCAGATCCACACCCACATGTGCTACAGCGAGTTCAACGACATCCTGCCCGAGATCGCGGCCATGGATGCCGACGTGATCACCATCGAGACCAGCCGCTCCGACATGGAGCTGCTGCGGGGGTTCGGGGAGTTTCAGTACCCCAACGAGATCGGTCCTGGCGTGTACGACATCCACTCGCCCCGCGTGCCCGGCGTGCAGGAAATGCGGCGCCTGCTGGAGAAGGCCGCGCAGGTCGTTCCGGTGGAAAACCTCTGGGTCAACCCCGACTGCGGCCTGAAAACCCGCGGCTGGCCCGAAACCGAAGCCGCGCTGCGCAACATGGTGGACGCCACTCGCTCGCTGCGACGCGAGTGGGCAACCTTGAACGTGGCAGAGCCAGAGGTGGCAGCCAGCGCCTGAGAACTTTTGATGGCTTATTTGGGTGCTGCGTCGACCATCGCTTTGGCCGCAGCTTCGACGGTCTTGCGATTAGCCTCAGCCATTTTGGCAATCACGTCGCGAATAGCCGCTTGTTCCTGAATCCTGACATTCAACTCAGTCAGCGCGTTCGCGTTGGCCTCCTGCTGTTCTTGCATCCGTATCAGCCGCTGCGTCTTTTCGTCAACCTGGATTTCTTCATGAAAACCTTGGTTTCCTGGACCAGCATTGATGTGCACATCGACATCGATGTCGCGCTCATCGTCGGAGCCGCTGTCCGAAGGAGGCGGCCCTTCCATGTGCACATCGATTTCTTCATGGGTGTCATGATTTTTTCGGCGCGGTGCTGATGTGGACATCCAGGTCCAGCTCAGTCTCACTGTCGGAATCGGTGTCCGAAGGAGAGGGCGCGTCCATACCCAACTTGATTTCTTCCGGGCTGCTGTGGCTCGGCTTCACCGGCAACGGTGGTGGCGGGGGTGGCGTGGGCGGGCCGCTGACAGGCACCTCGGTCGCTTCGGCAGGTACCTGCTCCTTGGAAGGAGGCGTCATCGTGATGATCGCGTCTTCATTACCGCTATTGGTCTTCTGCATTTTCTGGAAAAGCGGGCTGCTGTGAATGTCATTCAGCAGGGAGGCTTTACCGTCATCGGAATTTTTACCATCGCGCGATTTGATCAGGCTGTCGCGTACCGCTTCGGCACTCAGTTCTCGCTTCTGGCTCTGAATCAGCGAGTTCTTTCGCAGCAAATTGATGTTGGAGCGCGGTGCCAAGCTGCCTCCAAGCTCCCCTTTCGATTGGCTATTGGCCTGCAGGCCGTCGGGGCCACCCAGGCTTTTGCGCGATTCCGACCTCTGAAGGGTCGGCTCCTTGACGGAACCTGAATCCTTCAGGCCGGGAAGCCCTCCCAGCTTATTGGAGGAAAGGTTATTCACAGAAGTAGTCATGGCAAGCCTGGGCGTGGATCGATGGTGATCGAAGTGTGCGCAAGCCCGCCGCCCTTCCCCCAAAAGTAGCGAAGGCATCACCCTCGAAGCGAAGGCGGCAGCACAACTTTGCATCGGACCCCTCCTACGAGTGCAGGGCCCCCAGTCCTGCCGAAACAATTGTTTCAGCATTCGACACTTGGTCTACCGATACTCACCTACTCCAAAGGAAACCATGTCTATTTCTCTCATCCTGCTCATCGTGCTGATCTTGATCTTGATCGGTGCCCTGCCTACCTGGGGCCACAGCCGCTCGTGGGGGTACGGTCCCAGCGGCGGTATCGGATTGGTGGTGGTGATCCTGCTGGTCCTGCTGCTGATGGGCCGGATATAAGCCCGATCGACGCCGTGCTATCGCGGTGTCGATTTTTCAAAAAGGCGGCCTACCAAGGCCGCTTTTTTTTCGTCTGTTCGGCTTAAGAAACACCCCAGAACAGGGCCAAAGCCAACAACCCATAAAAAGAGAGACCGACGATTCCCAATCCGGCAGTCGTAAAGACGCGTTCCCCGTCTCGTTTGAACGACAGAGCGCCCGACGGGCCATGAATGCGGCTTTCTTTGGCTTGCATTCGCTCTCCGCGCCAACGGCCCCCACTGGCAAAGCCGATCACCAGCCGGCCTGTGAACACGAAGAGGAGTTCGAAGACCGACCAAAGCAAAAAACCAATCAGATCACCCACGAGCGAAGTCCTAATGCGGAAGCCAGCAAGGATGCTGAGTATTGCAGGTGCTGCGATTCAGTCCTGAGCCGGCAAATGTTCGCAAATGCGGCCCTTTACCGACGGCCCCCGTGGCTCTCACCACCGATCACGCAGGCCGCTTCTCCGCCGCGACGAATGCCATCGAGAATCGGGCGAACTCCTTGCCGTCCACCACCCCATTGGCATTGCCCCCCTGATCCATCAACTGCAGGATGGCCTGCGACAGTTCGCTGTTGGCGGTCTTGGCGCCAGAGGTGTCTCCCAGGCCCTTCATGAATTCTTCCTGGGAGATCTTGCCGTCGTGGTTGGCATCGAACCCGGCAGTCAGCTGCTCTTTCTGCGCCTGGGTCGCACCGAACTGGGTGAGCAGCTCTCCAAAACTCTCCGCGGAGACCGACCCGCCCTGCGACGACGCGAGGGAAGACCGCGCCGCCACGCCCCGGGCGGATGCGGCCGCGCTCTGGCCCGCCACGCCGGACAGCGCCTCGGCTTCTTTGCTCAAGGTGATCTGCGTGGAGGGCTCGGCGGGCGAAGCGCCGCTGTCCCGCGTGGAAGCCGAAGGTTTCGCCGCCCCGGAGGACGACGCGTTGAACAGCAAGGATGCGACCGATGCAAGGCCGGAAATAAGGGGTGTCATCGCCAAAGTACTCCTGTCGGTGGCGAAGCAGTCCACACAAGAAAACGCCCTTCGCCCGGCCCATGCAGGGTAGGCCCTGGCGAAAATTCCAATGGGGCGAAAAAGCCCCGATCTCCAGGCCATTAACTGTCATGGCTCACCCGAGCCGCCTCATTGATGGCCCTCCGGCGCCATGCGCAATGGCGGCCAGCGATCGGGAAATCAGACCCGCTCGGATACCACGCGGGCACCCAGCGCCCCCTTCGGGGCATGGCCCGGTACCGGCAGCCGGCGCCGGACGACCTGATATGCCAGCGCCAGCAGCACGAACCAGGCGGGCGTAGCCAGCAGGGCCTGGCGCGTATCAGCCTCGAACGACAACAGCACCACGATGCCGGCGAAGAACGCCAGGCACACGCCGCACATCCAGGCGCCGCCCGGCATCTTGTACAGCGAGGCGGCATGCAGCTTCGGCCGCTGGCGGCGGTAGGCCATATAGGACAGCAGGATCATCGACCAGACGAACATGTAGAGGATGGCCGAGACGGTGGTCACCAGCGTGAAGGCCTCCACCAGGTCCGGAATCACCCACATGAGAAAAGCGCCGGCCAGTAGGCAGGAGCAGGAGAACAGCAGTCCGCTCGAAGGCACGCCCCGGCGCGACAGCTTCGCGAAGCGGCCGGGCGCCACACCTTTCTCGGCCAGACCGAACAGCATGCGGCTGGTGGAAAACACCCCGCTGTTGGCCGACGAGGCCGCCGAGGTCAGCACCACGAAATTGATCACGCTGGCCGCCGCGGGCAGCCCGGCCAGCACGAACAGCTCGACGAACGGGCTCTTGCCGGGCACCACCTCGCGCCACGGGGTGACCGCCATGATGGCCACCAGCGAGAACACATAGAACACGATGATGCGCAGCGGAATGGAGTTGATCGCGCGCGGCAGCGTGCGCTCCGGGTCCTTGGCCTCCGCGGCGGTCGTACCCACCAGCTCGATGCCCGCGAAGGCAAACACCGCGATCTGGAAGCCGGCGAAGAACCCCATCCAACCGTGCGGGAACATGCCGCCGTCGTTCCACAGGTTGGCCAGGCTCGCCGTGCGACCGGAGGGCGAGACGAAATGGGCGTAGACCATGTAGAACCCGGTCGCCACCAGCGCCATGATGGCCACGATCTTGATCATGGCGAACCAGAACTCGATCTCGCCGAAGAGCTTCACCGTGAGCAGATTGAGCGACAGCAGCAGCCCCACGCAGGCCAGCGCCGGCGCCCACTGCGGCAGGTGGGGAAACCAGAACTGCGAGTAGGCCGAGATGGCGATCACGTCGGCGATGCCCGTGATGATCCAGCAGAACCAGTAAGACCAGCCGGTGAAGAACCCGGCCCAGGGGCCGAGCAGATCGGCCGCGAAATCGATGAAGGACTTGTACTGCAGGTTGGACAGCAGCAGCTCGCCCATGGCCCGCATCACGAAAAACAGAATGAAGCCGATCATCATGTAGACGAACACGATCGACGGCCCCGCGAGGCTGATCGTCTTGCCAGAGCCCATGAAGAGGCCGGTGCCGATGGCCCCGCCGATGGCAATGAGCTGGATGTGCCGGTTGGACAAACTGCGCTGCAGATGGTCGCTGTCGTGCCGGCCCGGAATGTCGGGCGAAACCTGGGTTGCCATGGAAAAACCTCCTGATTGATGTTGTTTCCTCGGCGCGAAGGGCATTCAGGGCGGCGACTGCCGTGTCTGGATGGATCGCGCTTCCGGGCTTCTCTCCCAAGACGCACGGCGCGGTACGCCGGACTGGCCCGGCTCAGGGTATTCCCTCCCTGACCGATGGAAGGGCGGGAGGATAAACCAGCCACGCCCCAAATGGGTGCAGCGCTGCATCCAAAGGTTGGCGGGTCGAGTCGGCCACCTACCCTGTTTGGCGCACGATAAACCGGGCGGCGGCTCTGCGACGGGACCCACCATGGAGCGGTGTATCAAGAGCGCGGATCGTTCGCCGGCTCGGATTGATTGTTCCGATTCAAATCTGGATTTTTTGAAACAGCGGTTATTGAAACAGGCTGACCGATTATCGCGAGGGCCGGCTATTTTCAAGCGAATGCAGTGGAATCGTCGCGCCGTCCGTATCCAAGACAGACCGGACAGAATCTGCGCAGTCATCCCGTTGGATCAAAACGGCTGCGCCGACCGCGGGCGCGCCACTGGGTGCAGCAGACGCCCTGGAATTCGAAATCAGCATGGCCATGAAAGACCGGACCGACCGCTACCGAAGCGGCGATCCGCTGGCGTTATTTGCTGCAGGTGCCTGCCGTCGCCATTTCGAGCTTCGCCACGGCGGCCTTGCCTTCTGCCTCAGGGATCAGTTCGACGTCAGAGCCGCCGATGAATGCACCGATCTTCATGTACTGCCGGACGAAGTAGTTTTTGCCTTTCTCGAACATCACTTTCAGCTCGTTGGGCGAGAACTCGGAATCCGTGGCAATCACGTGTTCCTGTCCACCCGTGACTTCCGTGTGAAAGAACACGTCAGGGCCCGATTCCCCCAGGCATTTTCCGTCCACCCAGATATTTCGTTTGATCGCCTTGCCCACGAAACTGTCGCGATAGACATAAAGCCCCGAATGGCCTTCGCTGGGCTGCGCAAATTCCTTGGCCTTTGCCGAAGCCTCCTTGCTTTCCATCTTCACGGAAGCGCATCCAGTGAACAGCGCGGACATCAAAACAATCAGAGCAATCTTCTTCATGGGTTTCTCATCAGGGATATTCGCATGGCATGTCCTCGGGCATGCGAAAAATCAAACCACTCCCGTGGCTCCGAGGCGGCGAGATCATACATTCAGTTACTTTCGTATTATTCCGACGCATCCGGCGCGTGAACGATTTTCAGCGTCTGGTCGGAGGACACCTCCTTCAGCCAGGTCCAGACCGCCTGGATGCGCGCCTGGTGCTTGGCCTCCGCCGGCATGCTCATCCAGAAGGTCCGCGTGAACCGGGCCTCTTCGGGCAGCACCCGGGCCAGCACCGGATCGCGGTCGGCCAGAAAGGCCGGTAGCACGGCCAATCCCGCGCCAGCGCGCACCGCTTCGTATTGGGCCGTGATGCTGGTGCTGCGAAACGCGAACCGCGCCGGCCGGTGCAATGCGTCCAGAAACTGCAGTTCCTTGGTGAAGAGCAAATCGTCCACATAGCTCACGAAGGCATGGTGGCGCAGATCGTCCCGGGTCGAGACCAGCGGGCGACGGGCCAGGTACTCGCGCTGGCCGTACAGGTGCAACGTGTAGTCCGCCAGCTTGGCGACGATGACCGATCCCCGCGCGGGGCGCTCCAGCGAGATGACGATGTCCGCCTCGCGCCGGGACAGGTGCAGCATGCGCGGCAAGGCCAGCAGGTCGATGGTGAGGCCGGGGTTCTTCTGCGTGAGCCGTGACAGGTGCGGCGCGAGGATGAGCGTGCCGAAGCCTTCCGTCGCGCCCACACGCACCACCCCGGACAGGCCCGCCGCGGCATTGGCCGGGGCCGCGCGCTCCAGGCCGAGCACCGCGGTTTCCATGGCCTCGACGGCGGGCAGCAGTTGCCGGCCCGCCTCCGTCAGGCGGTGCCCGCCGGCCTCGCGTGCGAACAGCGGTGCGCCCATCTGCTTTTCCAGCGACTGGATGCGGCGGGCCACTGTGGTGTGCTCCACGCCCGTGCGGCGTGCCGCGCCGGCCAGGGTGCCGGAGCGCGCCAGCTCCAGGAAGTAGCGCAGGTTGTCCCATTCCATTCGTGTGAGGCCCTCTCATCCATGTGTTCTTCGTGGGGCGCGTGCTGGCCGGCCAGCCGTCGCCTGTGCAAATTTGCAAACCCAAGGTGCATGCATGCGCCTTGTGCTGGCAATTTCGCACAGCTAGGATGCGCAGGCCACCGGGATTTGCCCGCGGTTGCGGCCCGGGCGCTGCCGGGCCGCCAGCCCCGGCCGGGCAAATGCCGTTGTCCCGGCCCCACATGACAGACAGATACAGGAGACAAGACACCATGGACGCATCCATCACCGCTCAACAGGCCCCACAGGCCGCCCTGGCCCCCACCGTCAAGCTGCTGATCGGCGGCCAGTTCGTCGAGTCCCAAACCACCCAGTGGCGCAACGTAGTGAACCCCGCCACGCAGGAAGTGCTGGCGCGCGTGCCCTTTGCCACGCCAGAGGAGATCAACGCCGCCGTCGCCTCGGGCAAGGAAGCCTTCAAGACCTGGAAGAAAACGGCCATCGGCGCCCGGGCGCGCATCTTCCTCAAGTACCAGCAGCTGATCCGCGAGAACATGGCCGAACTGGCCGCGATCCTGACGGCCGAGCAAGGCAAGACGCTGCCCGATGCCGAGGGCGACGTGTTCCGCGGCCTGGAGGTGGTGGAACACGCCAGCGCCATCGGCAACCTGCAGTTGGGCGAGTTGGCCAACAACGTGGCCGGCGGCGTGGACACCTATACGCTGATGCAGCCGCTGGGCGTGTGCGCGGGCATCACCCCGTTCAACTTCCCGGCCATGATCCCGCTGTGGATGTTCCCCATGGCCATCGCCACGGGCAACACCTTCGTGCTCAAGCCCTCCGAGCAGGACCCGATGGTGACCATGCGCCTGTGCGAGCTGGCGCTGGAGGCCGGCGTGCCCCCGGGCGTGCTGAACGTGGTGCACGGCGGTGAGGACGCGGTGAACGCCATCTGCGACCACCCGGACATCAAGGCGATCAGCTTCGTGGGCAGCACCAAGGTGGGCACGCACGTGTACAACCGCGCCAGCCTGAACGGCAAGCGCGTGCAATGCATGATGGGCGCGAAGAACCACGCCATCGTCATGCCAGACGCCAACAAGGAGCAGACGCTCAACGCCCTGGCCGGTGCCGCCTTCGGCGCCGCGGGCCAGCGCTGCATGGCGCTGTCGGTGGTGGTGCTGGTGGGCGAGGCCCAGCAGTGGATTCCCGACCTCGTCGCCAAGGCCAAGACGCTCAAGGTGAGCGGCGGCACCGACAAGGGCACCGACGTGGGCCCATTGGTCTCGTGCGCAGCGAAGGACCGGGTGGAACACCTGATCGAGCGCGGCATCGCCGACGGCGCCAAGCTGGAACTGGACGGCCGCAAGCCGCAGGTGGCGGGCTACGAAAAAGGCAACTTCGTCGGCCCCACGGTGTTCAGCGGCGTGAAGCCCGGCATGTCCATCTACGACCAGGAGGTCTTCGGCCCGGTGCTGTGCCTGGGCGCGGCGGCCGACATCGATGAAGCGATCGCCTTCATCAACGACAACCCGAACGGCAACGGCACGGCCATCTTCACGCAGTCGGGCGCGGCAGCCCGCAAGTTCCAGGAAGAGATCGACGTGGGCCAGGTGGGCATCAACGTGCCGATTCCCGTGCCCGTGCCGCTGTTCTCGTTCTCGGGCTCGCGCGCTTCCAAGCTGGGCGACCTGGGGCCGTATGGCAAGCAGGTCGTGCTGTTCTACACGCAGACCAAGACGGTCACGGCGCGCTGGTTCGACGACAGCACCATCTCGCACGGCGTGAACACCACCATCAGCCTGAAGTAGCCCGCTGGCGCGGGAGCGGCCGGCCGGGGCCGCGCGGTGCTACAACGCCAAGGATGCACATTCTCAAAATCACGACGAAACGGTGGGCGGCGCTCGCCTGGGGCGGCGGCGCGGCCTGCGCCCTGCTGTTCAGCGCGGGGGCCCACGCCCAGGCGGGCGCACCCTGCCGACCCGAGGGCACGGTGGCCGAGACCAATGCCTGCGCGGTGCAAACCTACCAGCAGGCGGACACGGCCATTGCGATTCTCTACAGCGACGTGATGCGCGCGCTGTCGGCCCACGAGCGGCCGCAGCTGCGGCAGGAGCAGACCGCCTGGCAGCGCCAGCGCACCATGCTGTGCAAGCAGGGCACCCAGTCCACCGAGGGCCTGCCCGAGTGGCCGCGCCTGTATCACGCCTGCCTGACCGCCGAGACCGAGGCGCGCCGCCAGGGCTTGATGCGCTGGCTGACGCTGGACCATCCCTCCGCCAAGCCGTAACGCATCCGCCACCGTCCACCCCGCCCCGCCCGCAACGAGACAAAGCAGAACAACGAACGACCGCCAGCGAGAACCGACCCATGGACTTTGAACTGACCGAAGAACAGCGCGCCTTCGCCGAGACGGCCCGCGACTTCGCGCGCGCCGAACTGGCGCCGCACGCAGCCCGCTGGGACGCCGAGGGCATCTTCCCGCGCGAGGCGATCGCCGCGGCCGGCGCCCTGGGCTTTTGCGGCCTGTACGCCCCCGAGAACGCGGGCGGCCTCGCCCTGCCCCGGCTCGACGCCACCCTGGTGTTCGAGGAAATGGCGGCGGTGGACCCCTCCACCACGGCCTTCATCACCATCCACAACATGGCCACCTGGATGCTCGGCACCTGGGCGACCGATGCCGTGCGCGACCGCTGGGGCCCCCTGCTGGCCAGCGGCGAGAAGCTCGCCTCGTACTGCCTGACCGAGCCCGGCGCGGGCTCGGACGCGGCCTCGCTCAAGACCCGGGCGGAGTTGGCAGGCGCCGAATACGTCATCAACGGCGCCAAGGCGTTCATCAGCGGCGCGGGCAGCACCGACGTGCTGGTGCTGATGGCCCGCACCGGCGACGCCGCATCGGGCGCGGCGGGCATCAGCGCCTTCGCGGTGCCGGCCGATGCGCCGGGCATCCAGTACGGCAAGAAGGAAGAAAAGATGGGCTGGAACAGCCAGCCCACCCGCACCATCAGCTTCGACAACGTGCGCATTCCGGCCGACCACCTGCTGGGGCGCGAGGGCGAGGGCTTCAAGATCGCCATGAAGGGCCTGGACGGCGGGCGCATCAACATCGCCACCTGCTCGGTGGGCGCGGCGCAGGGCGCGCTGGCCCAGGCGCAGCAGTACATGCACGACCGCAAGCAGTTCGGCAAGCCCATTGCGAGCTTCCAGGCGCTGCAGTTCAAGCTGGCCGACATGGCGACCGAACTGGTGGCCGCGCGCCAGATGGTGCGGCTGGCGGCCTACAAGCTGGATGCGGGCGCGCGCGATGCCAGCACCTATTGCGCCATGGCCAAGCGCTTCGCCACCGATGCGGGCTTCAACGTGTGCAACGAGGCGCTGCAGCTGCACGGCGGCTACGGCTACATCCGCGAGTACCCGCTGGAGCGCCTGATGCGCGACGCGCGCGTGCACCAGATCCTGGAGGGCACGAACGAGATCATGCGGGTCATCATCGCCCGCCGCATGCTGGAGGGCGACGCGCCCGACGCCATCCGCTGACCGAATTCACTACTAATTTCATAGCAACACGCCCTAGTATTTATTGCGCCAGAGGCCTGTTTCATTCAAAACCAAAGGAGACACTTCCATGAAGATCGCATTCATCGGCCTGGGCAACATGGGCGGCCCCATGGCGCTGAACCTGCACAAGGCGGGGCATGAGGTCCGCGCGTTCGACCTGTCCCAGCCGGCGCGCGACAAGCTGGCCGAAGGCGGCGTGGCCATTGCGGCCGATGCGGCGGCGGCTGTGCAGGGCGCCGAGGTGCTCATCAGCATGCTGCCCGCCAGCCAGCACGTGGAATCGCTGTACCTGGGCAAGGGGCAGCAGCCCGGACTGCTGCCGCTGCTGGCCGCCGGCACGCTGGTGATCGACTGCTCCACCATCGCCGCCGCCACCTCGCGCAAGGTGGCCGAGGCCGCCCAGGCGCGCGGCCTGGCGTTCATCGACGCGCCCGTCTCGGGCGGCACCGGCGGCGCCGTGGCCGGCACGCTGACCTTCATGGTGGGGGGCGATGCCGCCGACCTGGAGCGCGCCCGCCCCATCTTGGAAAAGATGGGCGCCAACCTGTTCCATGCCGGCGCCGTGGGCGCGGGGCAGACGGCCAAGATCTGCAACAACATGCTGCTGGGCATCCTGATGGCGGGTACCAGCGAAGCCATCGCCCTGGGCGTGGCCAACGGGCTGGACCCGAAGGTGCTGTCCGAGATCATGCGCCGCAGTTCGGGGGGCAACTGGGCCCTGGAAAAGTACAACCCTTACCCCGGCGTCATGGAAACCGCCCCCGCCAGCAAGGGCTACGCGGGCGGCTTCGGCACCGACCTGATGCTCAAGGACCTGGGCCTGGCGCAGGAGAACGCCATGGCCGTGAAGGCCGCCACGCCGCTGGGAGGGCTGGCGCGCAGCCTGTATGCGGCGCACAGCCTGGCCGGCCAGGGGGCGCTGGATTTCTCCAGCATCATCCAGGCGGTGCAAAAGAAGGGCTGACCCGCAGCGGGTCAGCGCCCAGCCCCCGGGCCTGCCCTCAGCGGCGTGGCCGCAGCACCATGCGGTCGCGCCCGATCTCCACGTCGAAGTGCTGCAGGAAATTCTGGCCCAGCAGCGCGTCCTCGTCGTCGTCGCCCGTGTACCCCGTGCCCACGCGCAGGCCGGACACGGCCAGCGAGCGCACGGTGACCGAATCGGCCACCACCACGCGGCCCTGGCGCGTGCCGTTGGCGGTACGGAACTGCGTCGCTTCCCCGCCCGTGAGGCTGGCCTTGCGCGCGACTGCATCGGTCACGCCCACCAGGCTGGCGCCGGTGTCCACCATGAACATGACGGGCTGGCCGTTCACCGTGCCGGCCACGCGAAAGTGCCCGTCTCGGTGCCGGGGGATCACCAGGGCACCCTCCGCCGTCACGCTGGCGCCGCGCGGCTTGAGGTAGTAGTCCATGGCCACGTACAGGACGCCCATCAATGCGAGCCAGAAGGCCAGGATGCCCCACATGCCCCGACGGGCCAGCGCGCGCGTGCGGCGCTCGCCGGGCACGTGTGCGTCTTCCACGTCGCCACCGCCCCGCGAGACCAGGCGCTGGCGATCTTCGCCATCCGATGCCATTCGTTGTCCTTCCGGAAATGTGCTTGGGGCGAGTATGGCCCAGGCACCGTACGTTGCCGCGCCGCGCCAGGCGCATCGCCGCCGTTGTCCTACGCCTTGCGGGCATGCATGCGGTCATCCTCGGGCCTTCGCCCGCGGCGCCGCCAGGGCACCGCGCGACCACGGTTGCGGCCACTGATCCACCCTTGGCGCCAGGACCGCGCAACGCATCACACGACACACGTCCCTGCCGCTTCCTTCACCATTCTTTTCGTCGATCCCGACGCACCCTTCCCAGGAGAATTCCATGGCCCCTCTTCCTTCCAGCCCATCCCGCGCTTCATTCCAACGCCGCGGCACCCTCGCTGCCAGCACTGCCGCCGTGGCGGCCGCCCTGTTCCTGGCGGGCTGCGCCGGCAGCGCCTCGGACAACTCCCGCTCCGCCGTCGCCAAGACCCCCGTGCCGGGCCTGGAACGCGCCACCGCCACCGCACGCCTGGTCACGCCCGAAGGCGCGCCGGCCGGCAATGCCGTCCTGACCGAAACCGCCGCGGGCGTGGAGGTGGCCATCCAGGTGCAGGGCCTGTCGCCGGGCAAGCACGGCTTTCACATCCATGCCAATGGCGCCTGTTCGCCGGGACCGGACGCCACCACCGGCCAGACCATCGCGTTCGGCGGTGCCGGCGGCCACTTCGACCCCGGCATGGCCAAGAAGCACGGCCATCCCGGCCAGCCCTCGCACGAGCCCATGCGGGCGAACTGCCCAACATCACCGTGGGCGACGACGGCCGGGGCAGCGTGCGTTTCGTGAACGCCAACGTCTCGCTCACGCCGGGCAAGACCTCGGTGGTGGGCCGCTCACTGGTCGTGCACGAAAAGGAAGACGACTACACCACCAACCCTGCCGGCAATTCCGGCGGCCGGCTGCTGTGCGGCCTGGTCCAGCCCGCACCGGCCAGCACCGTGGTGGGCGACAAGGCCGCGGCTCCCTCCCTGCTGGTCCGTTGATGCGCCGCGCGCGGCGCGCGGTGCCCCAGGCCGCTTTGTGGTGCTGCGCGCTGGCATCTGCCGGGTTCGCACGGGCCCAAAACGTTCCTCCGCAGGACCCGCCAACGGCCACGCTCCCGGCCGTGCAGGTGCCCGGCCAGGCCGAGGCGCAGCGCCGCTTCGATGCCGCGGCCAGCCACACCAGCGTGGCGGTCGATGCGTTTTCCACCCCCAGCCCGCTGGTGAACCTGTCCGAGTTGCTCGCGGCCCAGGCGGGCGTGGTGGCGCTGGACCGGCAGAACTACGCGCAGGACCTGCAGATCGCGGTGCGCGGCTTCGGTGCGCGCTCCACCTTCGGCGTGCGCGGGGTGCGCATCCTGGTGGACGGCATTCCGGCCACCATGCCGGACGGCCAGGGCCAGGCGGCCACGGCGCAACTGCAGTCGGCCTCGCAGGTCGAGGTGCTGCGCGGGCCGCTGGCCCAACTCTACGGGCAACGCGGCGGGCGGCGTGCTGCAGGTCACCACCCGGGAGCCGCGCGAAGGCGGCGGTGCCGGCGCGTC
>NZ_BAAJYR010000090.1:0-13252 GCF_057546605.1 Acidovorax sp. KPB24-03
CCCATGGCGGCACCCGCGGTGCGCAGGGGCCCGCGCGGGCGGCCCGCGTGGAGGTGGCCCGTGTTTAGGGCTTGATGCGCATCTCGGCCGCCCGCGCGTGGGCCTGCAGGCCCTCGCCGTAGGCCAGCTCGGCGGCGATCTTGCCCAGCGTCTGCGCACCGGCCTCGCTCACCTCGATGAGGCTGCTGCGCTTTTGGAAGTCGTACACGCCCAGCGGCGACGAGAAGCGGGCCGTGCCGCTGGTGGGCAGCACGTGGTTGGGGCCGGCACAGTAGTCGCCCAGCGATTCGCTGGTGTAGGCCCCGAGAAAGATCGCCCCGGCGTGCCGCAGCAGCGGCTCCCAGCGGTGGGGCTCGCGGCTCGAGACCTCCAGGTGCTCGGGCGCGATGCGGTTGCTGATGGCGCAGGCCTCTTCCATGTCGCGGGTAAGGATCAGCGCGCCGCGGCCGGTGAGGCTCTTGGCGATGATCTCGGCACGGGGCATGGTGGGCAGCAGCCGGTCGATGGCGGCCTGCACCGCGTCGATGTAGGCGGCGTCGGGGCTCAGCAGGATGGACTGCGCGAGTTCATCGTGCTCTGCCTGGCTGAACAGGTCCATGGCCACCCAGTCGGGCGGCGTGGAGCCGTCGGCCAGCACCAGGATTTCGCTCGGGCCGGCGATCATGTCGATGCCCACGGTGCCGAACACGCGCTTCTTGGCGCTAGCCACATAGGCATTGCCGGGCCCGGTGATCTTGTCCACCTTCGGAACGGTGCCGTGCCGTAGGCCAGTGCGGCCACGGCCTGCGCGCCCCCCAAGGTGAAGGCACGCGTCACGCCGGCCACGTGGGCGGCGGCCAGCACCAGCGGGTTGCGCGCGCCCTGCGGGGTGGGCACCACCATGATGATCTCGCCCACGCCCGCCACGTGCGCGGGAATGGCGTTCATCAGCACGCTCGAGGGGTACGCGGCCTTGCCGCCGGGCACGTAGATGCCCACGCGGTCGAGCGGCGTGACCTTCTGGCCCAAGAGCGTGCCGTCCTCGTCGCGGTAGCTCCAGCTTTCGCCGCTGGCCTTGCGCTGCGCCTCGTGGTAGCGGCGCACGCGGGCAGCGGCGGCCTCCAGGGCCTCGCGCTGCGCGGTGGGAATGGCCTCGAAGGCGGCCTTCAGTTCGTCCTGCGACAGCTCCAGCCCGGCCATGGAATCGGCCTGCAGGCCGTCGAAGCGGCGGGTGTATTCCAGCACGGCCGCGTCGCCGCGGGCCTGCACGTCGGCCAGGATGTCGGCCACGCGCTGCTCGATGGCGGCATCGGTCTCGGCGGACCAATGCAGGCGGTCCCGGAACGCGGCCTCGAAATCGGCGCTATCGGTACGCAAACGAACAGGCGTGGCTTTCATGGCTTTTCTATCTCTATCGCGAAGGGGAAGAAGGGGCCGCCGGGCTCATTCGGTCTCTGCCGACACGTCGCCCGTCTTGCGGTTGTACTTGAGCGTGATCTTGTCGAGTTCGCAGAGGTTGAGACCCTCCCACTCGACTTCCGAGGCGTCGTCGGTGAATACGACCTTGATGTCCTGGATGCAGTGCTTGGTGTCGCCGAACTTGAACTTGCGCGAGGCGCCGTTCACCAGCTGGTTGCGGCCCAGGCGGTCGCTGCCCCACTTGTCCATCTTGGTGGGCGAAATATAGACCTCGTTGAGCGCATAGCCGGTGCGATTGACCAGCGTGAAGTCGGCATCGGCGGCAAACGAGGCGCCGCTCAGCGCCAGACAGCCCAGCACCAGGATTTTCTTGAACATGGAACACCTCAGATTTCTGAAACACAAGATGCATCGAGAAACAATTTTCTCGACACAGCCCGGATTCTGCCCCGTCCTGGCCGGCGTGGGATTCGATCTGAGGCACCCGCGCAACGTCAGCCGCCGGCGGGGATGACCGACGCGAACGCGTCGATGATGCGGCGCAGCGGCGCCTGCTTGAGCTTGAGCGCCGCCTGGTTCACCACCAGGTGCGAGCTGATGTCCATGATCCGCTCCACCTCCACCAGATGGTTGGCCCGCAGCGTGTTGCCCGTGGACACCAGATCGACGATGGCATCGGCCAGCCCCGTGAGCGGCGCCAGTTCCATGCTGCCGTAGAGCTTGATCATGTCCACGTGCACGCCCTTGGCCGCGAAGAAATCGCGCGCGATAGCGGTGTACTTGGTCGCCACCCGCAGGCGCGAGCCCTGCTGCACCGCGCGGACGTAGTCGAAGTCGTCCCGCACCGCCACGCTCACCCGGCACTTGGCGATCTGCAGATCCAGCGGCTGGTACAGCCCCTGGCCGCCGTGCTCGATGAGCGTGTCCTTGCCCGTCACGCCCAGGTCGGCGCCTCCGTACTGCACGTAGGTCGGCACATCGGAGGCGCGCACCAGCACCACGCGCACGTCGGGCTGGTTGGTGGTCAGGATGAGCTTGCGCGACTTCTCGGGGTCGTCCAGCACCGCAATGCCGGCGGCGGCCAGCATGGGCAGGGCTTCGTCGAAGATGCGGCCCTTGGACAGGGCAAGAGTGATCATGGTCATAGGGGTGAAGAAAAGAGGAACCCGGCCGCCACGTGCCGGGGCACCGGGCAGCAGCGAAGGCGGCTCATGCCGCCCTCTCGATGTCGGCCCCGAGGCCGCGCAGCTTGGCTTCCATGCAGTCGTAGCCGCGGTCCAGGTGGTAGATGCGGTCCACCACGGTGGCGCCGTCCGCCACCAGCCCGGCGATGACGAGGCTGGCCGAGGCGCGCAGGTCGGTGGCCATCACCGTGGCGCCGGACAGGCGCGCGGCCGTGCTGCCCAGGCCCTCGATCACCGCGACCTTGCCGTCGGTCTGGATCCTGGCGCCCAGGCGTGCGAGTTCGTCCACGTGCATGAAGCGGTTCTCGAAGATGGTCTCGGTGACCGTGGAGGTGCCCTGCGCCACCACGTTCAGCGCCATGAACTGCGCCTGCATGTCGGTGGGAAAGCCGGGGTACTCGGTGGTGCGAAAGCCCTGCGCGCGCAATTGCGCGGCGCCCGGGCTCTTGACGCGGATGCCCTCCGGCTCGGCCTGCACCTGCACGCCGGCCTCGCGCAGCTTCTCGATCACGGCGTCCAGGTGGTCGGCGCGGCCGTGGCGCAGCAGGGCCTCGCCGCCCGTGGCCGCCACGGCGCACAGGAAGGTGCCAGCCTCGATGCGGTCGGCCACCACGCGGTGCGTGGCGCCGTGCAGGCGCTCCACGCCCTGGATGCGGATGCGGCTGGTGCCGTGGCCTTCGATCCGGGCGCCCATGGCGATCAGCATCTCGGCCAGGTCGGAAATCTCGGGCTCCTGCGCGGCGTTCTCCAGCACCGTCTCGCCCTCGGCCAGCGTGGCGGCCATGAGGAAGTTCTCGGTGCCCGTCACAGTGACCATGTCGGTGGTGATGCGCGCGCCCTTCAGGCGCGTGGCGCCCGCCGGCAGCCTGGCGATCATGTAGCCGTGCTCCACCAGGATCTCCGCGCCCATGGCGGTCAGGCCCTTGATGTGCTGGTCCACCGGGCGCGAGCCGATGGCGCAGCCGCCCGGCAGCGACACGGTCGCCTCGCCGAAGCGCGCCAGCAGCGGCCCCAGGGCCAGCACCGAGGCGCGCATGGTCTTGACCAGCTCGTAGGGCGCCTCGGGCGTGGAGAGCGCGCCCGCATCGATGCGCACCGTGCCGTCCGGCGAGCGCTCGGCCGCCACGCCCATGTTGCGGATGAGCTTGAGCATGGTCGCCACGTCCTGCAGCTGGGGCACGTTCAGCAGCGTGACGGGCTCGGCCGTGAGCAGCGCCGCGCACAGCTCGGGCAGGGCGGCGTTCTTGGCGCCGGAAACCAGCACCTCGCCATGCAGCGCGCGGCCGCCGCGAATCAGGAGTTTGTCCATGGCATCGAGCCCGGTGTTTCAGTCAAAAGTGCTGCCAGTGCAATCAACACTAGGGCATATAGCTATCAAAAAGTGAGCAACCAACCGCAGGCCGTCAGGCGTCCTGCGCGGCCCACTCGGCGGGCGTGAAGGTCTTCATGGACAGCGCATGCACCTCGTCGGTCTGCATGCGGGTGCCCAGCGTGGCATAGACGCGCTGGTGGCGCTGGATGGCACGCTTGCCCTCGAACTCGGCCGAGACGATGGTGGCGTACCAGTGCCGTCCGTCGCCTTCCAGCGCGAGGTGCTCGCAAGGCAGGCCGGCGGCGATGAGGTCTTTGAGTTGGTCGGCGGTCATGGATGGGCTCGGGGGTCGTGGGTGCGTCGTCGCGTCGTCAATTGCGAATCTTGTAGCCGGTGCGCAGCAGGTGCACCGCCAGCGCGCTGACCAGCAGCCAGGCGATGCCCACGATGCCCAGGCTCAGCCACGGCGACGTGTCGCTCTGGCCGAAGAAGCCGTAGCGAAAGCCGTCGATCATGTAGAAGAACGGGTTCAGGTGACTCACCGTCTGCCAGAACGGCGGCAGCGACTGGATGGAATAGAACACGCCCGACAGGAACGTCATGGGCACGATCACGAAGTTCTGGAACGCCGCCATCTGGTCGAACTTGTCGGCCCACAGCCCGGCGATCAGCCCCAGCGTGGACAGCAGCGCCGCGCCCAGGAGCGCGAACGCCAGGATCCACAGCGGCGCGGCGAAATCGGGCCGCGCGAACGCGAGCGTCACCACGAACACGCCCAGCCCCACGACCAGCCCGCGCACGATGGACGAGCCCACGTAGGCCACGAACCACGCCCAGTGCGACAGCGGCGTGAGCAGCACGAACACCAGGCTGCCCATGATCTTGCTCTGCACCAGGCTGGAGGAGCTGTTGGCGAAGGCGTTCTGCAGGATGCTCATCATCACCAGCCCCGGAATCAGGAAGGCGGTGTAGCTGATGCGGTCGTACACCTTCACGTGGTCTTCCAGCACGTGGCCGAAGATCAGCAGGTACAGCACGGCCGTGAGCACGGGCGCGGCCACGGTCTGGAAGCTCACCTTCCAGAACCGCAGCACCTCTTTGTAGAACAGGGTCTGCCAGCCGGTCATAGGCGCACCCCGCCTTCGGCCGTGGCCTCGGGTCCTTCGGGCGGCGCGGGCTCGCGCGCCGGGTCGGGGTAGCTGCTTTGCGCCATCACGTTGAGGAACACGTCCTCCAGATCGGCCTTGCGGATCTCCACGTCGTGCACGGCCACGCCCGCGGCGCGCAGCACGGCCAGGTGGCGCTCGATGTCCTGCGCGTCCTGCGCGGGCAGCTGCACCACGCGGCCGGTCACCCGGGCGATGGCCGCCAGGGCGGGCGGCAGCACGTCATCGGTCTTGAAGCGCATCACGTTCGTCGAGGCCCCGTGCAGCAGGTCGGAGGTGGTGGACAGCGCCACCATGCGCCCGCGCTTGAGCATGGCGATGCGGTTGCACAGCGCCTCGGCCTCTTCCAGGTAATGGGTGGTGAGCAGCACCGTGTGGCCTTCCTTGTTCAGACGGGCGACGAAGTGCCACAGCGTCTGGCGCAACTCGACGTCCACGCCCGCCGTGGGCTCGTCGAGCACGATGATCGGCGGCTTGTGCACCAGCGCCTGGGCCACCAGCACGCGGCGCTTCATGCCGCCCGAGAGCTGGCGCATGTTGGAGCCGGCCTTGTCGGCCAGGCCCAGGTTTTCCAGCAGCTCGTCGATCCAGGCCTCGTTGTTCTTCACGCCGAAGTAGCCGGACTGGATGCGCAGCGCCTCGCGCACGTTGAAGAACGGGTCGAACACCAGCTCCTGCGGCACCACGCCCAGCTTGCGGCGGGCGGCGGCGAAATCGGCCTGCACATCGCTGCCCTGCACGCGCACGTGGCCGCTGGTGGCACGGGCGAGGCCGGCAAGGATGCTGATGAGGGTGGTCTTGCCCGCGCCGTTCGGCCCGAGCAGGCCGAAGAACTCGCCCTCCTCGATGTCCAAGCTGACGTTGTCGAGCGCCTGGAAAGGGCCTTTGGGCGTGGAATAGGTTTTGGAGACGGACTGGAAGGAGACTGCGGGCATGGGAGCCGGTGATTTTACGGCGTGCCGGCAACCGGTGCCCGCGCAAGGCGATGGGAAAGAAAAACAGCGATGGACGGCGACTCGCGCCCGCACGGGGCAGCGCGAGAACCAGGCGGTGCGGCAGCCAGGCAACAGACGGGCCGGCGCCCCGTGCAGGCGCCGCACCCGAAGGGCTCAGGCGGCCGGCAGCAGCTCGCCCACCCCGTACAGGCCGGCGAGCTTTTGCAGCCCGTCCGGCAGCGACTTCACCTCGAACCGCTTGCCGTCCAGCAGCGCGGCGCGGCGGCAGCCCAGCAGCACCGCCAGCGCCGACGAGTCGAACGTGGTCAGCGCGCTGGCATCCACCACCAGCAGCTCGTCGCGGTGGGCCTTGAGCCCCTGCAGCAGCATGCGCAAGCTCGCATTGGCCTGCGCATGGGTCAGTTCCGAAGGAAGCACCAGCATCGCGATCGGCTCCGGCGAACGGTCAGCCGCCCTTGGCGGCGTTGGCCTTGTTGCGGGCCACCAGCGACTCGATCAGGCCGTCCACGCCCTTGGCGTTGATCTCCTGCGCGAACTGGCCGCGGTAGGTTTCCACCAGCCACACGCCGAGCACATTCAGGTTGTAGATCTTCCAGCCGGCACCGTCGCCGGGCGTCTTCTCCAGGCGGTAGTCGAGCTGGATCGGGTCGCCGCGGCCCTGGATCTCGGTGCGCACCAGCACGTCCTTGTCGTCGGCGGCCATGCGCAGGGGCTTGACGGTGATGGTCTGGTCGTTCACCTGGCTCAATGCGCCGGAATAGGTGCGCACCAGCAGCGTCTTGAACTCGTCCTGCAGCCGCTTTTGCTGTTCGGGCGTGGCCTGGCGCCAGCCCGGGCCCACGGCCGCGGCGGTCATGCGGCGGAAATTGACGTGCGGCAGGATGGTCTTGTCGACCAGCGCCATGATCTTGTTCACGTCGCCGGCCTTGATGCTCTTGTCGTTGCGGACGGTTTCCAGCACGTCGGCCGACAGGCGCTTGACCAGCGCATCGGGCGCTTCTTCGGCGGCCAGTGCGGACAGCGGGGCGCCGAGCCAGAGCACGGCGGCGGTGCAAAGGGCGGCATGGCCCAGGGTGCGTCGATTCATCATCAGTGTCGTTCCTTCCTCGGGCACGCCCAGATGGCGTCCCTTCGATTCGTTCATTCTCGGGTCGGGCCGGCGCCAGGATGCGTCGGTCCGGTGCACGGATGCAAGCAACTGCAACCGCGCCGCGCCAAGGCCGAGGCCCTTCAGCGCGCCGGCTCTTCGGGCAGCTTGCCGCCGCCGTCGTCGTATTCTTCCTCGCCGCTGTTGGCCGGCGCGCCGCCTTCCTGGCTGCGAACCTGTAGGAACACATCGCGCGTGAAGCTGTATTTGTCGAGCGCCGCGGTGTCCAGCACCGAGCTGGCACGCAGCAGGTTGGAGCGGATGTTCACCACGCGCAGGGCATACAGCGAGTTGCGCGCCGACACCGGGTCCACGTACGAGACGAGGTCGCCCTTGGCATCGACAGGCAGCGCCAGCGTGTCGCGCACGGTGGACGGGCCCAGCAGCGGCAGCACGAGGTACGGGCCGGTGGGAATGCCCCAGTGGCCGAGCGTGAGGCCGAAGTCCTGCTTGGCGCGGTCCACGCCCATTTCGCTGGCCACGTCGAACACGCCCCCTAAGCCGAACACCGTGTTCACGTTGAAGCGCACCAGGCTGTTGAGCGCGCCCTCGCCGCGCAGCTGCAGCAGGTTGTTCACGAACGACCAGGCATCGCCCAGGTTGGAGAAGAAGTTGCTCACGCCGGTGCGCACGGGCGCGGGCGTGATGTCGCGGTAGGCCGTGGCGACCGGCCGCAGGATGATCGAATCGACGTTGTCGTTGAAGTTCGTCATGCTGCGGTTGTAGGGCTCCAGCGGGTCACGCGGGTTGGCCCCGGGGCCGCTGGCGCAGCCCGTCAGGAAGAGCGCGCCCAATGCCAGTGCGCTGCCGTGGGCCAGGGCCCGTTTCATGGTCGTTGTTGTCGTCATTTTTTGCCACCTGTGCTGGAGGAAGGCGCGCTGCTGCTGTTGCCGCCGCCCTCTGCCTTGCCATAGAGAAATTGTCCGATCAGGTTTTCCAGCACCACGGCCGACTGGGTGGAGGAGATCTTGTCGCCTTCCGCCAGGTTGGCTTCGTCGGCACCGGCCTGGATGCCGATGTACTGGTCGCCCAGCAGGCCGCTCGTGAGGATCTTGAGCGAGCTGTCCTTGGGGAACGCATAGCGCTTTTGCAGCTCCAGCGTCACCTTGGCCTGGAAGCTCTTGTCGTCGAAGGTGATGGACTGCACGCGGCCGACCACCACGCCGGCGCTGCGCACCGCCGCCTGGGGCTTCAAGCCGCCGATGTTGTCGAACAGCGCGGTGACCTGGTAGCCGGTCTGGAAGTTCAACTTGAGCAGGTTGGCGGACTGCAAGGCCAGAAAGACCAGCGCCGCGCCGCCCAGCAGGACGAACAGGCCGACCCAGATATCGTTCTTGGAATGCTGCATGTGTGTGTTTCCTAGGGGTTGCGGGCGTGCGGCCCCGTCAAATACTGAACATCAGGGCGGTGAGGACGAAGTCCAGCCCCAGCACGGCGAGCGACGCCATCACCACCGTGCGCGTGGTGGCCCGCGACACGCCTTCGGGCGTGGGCTTGGCCAGATAGCCCTGTAGCAGCGCGATGAACGTCACGGTGACGCCGAACACGAGGCTCTTGAGCACCCCGTTGCCCACGTCCTTCCACACGTCCACGCCGCCCTGCATCTGGCCCCAGAAGGCGCCGCCGTCCACGCCGATCATGAGCACGCCCACGATCCAGCCGCCGATCACGCCCACCGCGCTGAACACCGCGGCCAGCAGCGGCATGGTGAACACGCCGGCCCAGAAACGCGGCGCGAGGATGCGGCGCACCGGATCGACGGCCATCATCTCCATGGCCGAGAGCTGCTCGCCCGCGCGCATGAGGCCGATCTCGGCCGTGAGCGAGGTGCCCGCGCGGCCGGCGAACAGCAGCGCCGTGACCACCGGGCCCAGCTCGCGCACCAGCGACAGCGCCACCAGAAGGCCCAGCGATTCGGCTGAGCCGTAGCGCTGCAGCGTGTAGTAGCCCTGCAGGCCGAGCACGAAGCCCACGAACAGGCCCGACACGGCGATGATGGACAGCGAATAGTTGCCCAGGAAATGGATCTGGTCGCGCACCAGCCCCGGGCGCTGCAGCGTGGGGCCGATCAGGGCCACCAGCCGGCCGAACAGGCGCGCCGCGCGGCCCACGCCGGCCAGGTGGCTGCGCACCGCGAAGCCCACATCGGAAGGACGCCACCAGCTCATCGCGCACCTCCGGGGGTCGGGCCGAAATCCTGCGCCACGTCGGGGCCGGGGTAATGGAACGGCACGGGGCCGGTGGGCAGCGCGTGCACGAACTGGTGCACCAGCGGGTCGCGGCTGGCGCGCACCTCGTCGGGCGTGCCCTGCGCGGCCACGGTGCCGGGGCCGAGCACGATCACGTGGTCGGCCACGCGGAAGGTCTCTTCCACGTCGTGCGAGACGATGAGGGTGGTCAGGCCCATGGCGTCGTTCAGCTGCCGGATGAGCTGGGCCGCCGTGCCGAGGGAAATGGGGTCGAGCCCGGCGAAGGGCTCGTCGTACATGATGAGTTCGGGGTCCAGGGCGATCGCCCGGGCCAGCGCCACGCGCCGGGCCATGCCGCCCGAGACCTGGCTGGGCATGAGGTCGCGCGCGCCGCGCAGGCCCACGGCGTTGAGCTTCATCAGCACGATGTCGCGGATCAGTTCCTCGGGCAGGTCGGTGTGCTCGCGCAGCGGAAAGGCCACGTTCTCGAACACGCTCATGTCGGTGAACAGCGCCCCGAACTGGAACAGCATGCCCATGCGGCGCCGCGCGGCGTAGAGCGTGGCGGCATCCATGCGGCCCACGTCCTGGCCGCCGACCAGCACCTCGCCCTGCTGCGCCCGCTGCTGGCCGCCGATGAGGCGCAGCACCGTGGTCTTGCCGCCGCCGGAGGCGCCCATGAGCGCCGTGACCTTGCCGCGCGGCACGGACAGCGAAACGTCGCGCAGGATGTCACGCTCGCCGTACGAGAACGTCACGTTGCGCAGTTCGACCAGAAGTGGGTGCTCAGGCATTCAGAGGGGATGAAGAAGGGGACCAACCGGTGATTGTCGCGGGTCAGGGCAAACCCCGGGCATGCGATGGTAACGCAAACATACATGCATGGATGTTTGCAAAAATCCAGGGGGCGCGAATGCTCATTTTTCGATAGCACTATGCCCTAGTAATAATTGCCTTGGAAGCCGATTTGGCTTGGATTTTACCGGCCACCGAATGCCGGTCAAAGCATGCTGCGAAGAAATGCCTGGGTGCGCGCATGTTGCGGATTTGCGAAAAACGCCGCCGCCGGGGCCGATTCGATCAGCTCGCCCCGGTCCATGAACACCACGCGGTGGGCCACCTCGCGCGCAAAGCCCATCTCGTGGGTGACGACCAGCATGGTCATGCGGTCGCTGGCCAGCTCGCGCATGGTGCGCAGCACCTCGCCGGTCAGCTCGGGGTCGAGGGCGGAAGTGGGCTCGTCGAACAGCAGGATATCGGGCTCCATGGCCAGTGCGCGGGCGATGGCCACGCGCTGCTTTTGCCCGCCCGACAGCCGGCCGGGAAAGTGGTCGCGCTTTTCGGAAAGGCCCACCTTGGCCAGCAGCGCCTCGGCGCGGGCCACCGCGGCCTCGCGCGGCATGCCGCGCACCACCATGGGCGCCTCGATCAGGTTCTGCAGCACGGTCAGGTGCGGGAACAGGTTGAACGACTGGAACACCATGCCCATCTTGCGGCAGATGCCGCGTACGCGGGCCTCGGGCACGTAGGTGCAGCGGCCCGACGCGTCGGTGGTCGCCAGCGCCTCGCCTTCGATGGCGATGTGGCCGCTGTCGATGGTCTCCAGGTGGTTCAGGCAGCGCAGGAAGGTGCTCTTGCCCGAGCCCGAGGGCCCGATCACCGCCACCACCTCGCCGCGCCCGAGGGTGAGCGACACGTCGCGCAGCACCGGCGTGCCGCCGAAGGCCTTGTGCAGGCCGCGCGCTTCGATCATGGGCACCGCGCCCGCCGCGTCAAGCGTCGTGTCTGGCATAGCGTTTCTCCAGGCGCTGGAAGCCCCAGGTGAGCACCAGGGTCATGGTCAGATAAAAAGCCGCCGCCACGATGAACGGTGTGGTCGTGAAGTCGCGCTGCACGATGCCGCGCGCGGCGCGCAGCAGGTCGTTCAGGGCCAGCACGTAGATGAGGGAGGTGTCCTTGACCAGGGTGATGGTCTCGTTGCTCATGGGCGGCAGGATGCGGCGCACCATCTGCGGCAGCACGATGCGGCGCATGGTCTGGCCGTAGGTCATGCCCAGCACGCGGGCGGCCTCGTACTGGCCCCGGTCCACCGACTGGATGCCGGAGCGGAAGATTTCCGCGAAGTACGCCGCGTAGTTGAGCGCGAAGGCCACCACGGCGGCGGGAAAGTCCGGCAGCCGCACGCCGATGACCGGCACGAACGGCAGCGCGAAATAGATGAACAGCATCTGCAGCATGAGCGGCGTGCCGCGCATGAGCCAGATGTAGCCGCTGACCAGCGCCGACAGCGGCGCCAGGCGCGACACGCGCGCCAGCGCCAGTGCGAGCCCGAGCGGCACGGCCAGCACCAGCGTGATGGCGAAGAGCTTCAGCGTGACCGCAGCGCCCTGCGCCATCGGCCCCAGAAGGGAGAGAACGTAATCCATCTATGAGCTACGAGAGTCCATGGCTAAACGACTGCGGCCGGCAAGGCCTGCAACCTGGGCAACTGGCGCGGCCCGATACCAGCGGCAGCCGCGCAAGGGCCGCCCCGCCGCGCCGGCTGCGTCCCCCTTCCCGCATCACGCAGTGAGGCGAGAGAAGGGGGAAGGCGCGCAGCGCCTCAGGGGGTTGTTCTTTATTTGACGATGTTCTTGCCGAACCACTGCGTGGCGATCTTTCCGGCCGTGCCGTCCTGCTTCATGTCGGCCAGGGCCTTGTCCAGGCGGCCCTGCAGCGCGGTGTCGTCCTTGCGCACGCCCACGCCGTAGTCTTCGGTGCCGAAGTGCTCGTCCAGCACGGCGTAGGCGCCGGGCTTCTTGGCCACGTAGTAGCGGCCCACCACTTCATCGACCACCACGGCTTCCAGGCGGCCGGTGGACAGGTCCATCAGCGCCGTCACGTTGTCGCCGAAGGTCTTGAACTCCTTGAACGACTTGAACACGGCGTCTTCCTTCTTGACCGCATCGACCGCGCTGCTGCCCTCCTGCGCGCCCACCACCTTGCCGGCGAGATCGGCCTTGGCCTTGATGGAGGACTGGGCCGACACCACGACGATCTGGTGGTTCTCCATGTACGGCGCGGTGAAGGCGATGTTCTGCTTGCGCTCGGGCGTGATGGTCAGCCCGTTCCACAGCGCATCCACGCGCTGGCCGGACAGCTCGGCCTCCTTGGCGCTCCAGTCGATCGGCTTGAACTCGACCGCCACGCCCATGCGCTTGGCGGCTTCGCGCGCCATGTCGATGTCAAAGCCCACCAGTTCGTTCTTCTCGTCGCGAAAGCCCATGGGCGGGAAGTTGTCGTCCAGGCCCACCACGATCTTGGTGGCGGCGGCCGGTGCGGGGGCGGCGGCCGCAGCGGGCTGCGCGCTGTCGTTCTTGCCGCAACCGGCCAGCAGGGCGCCCAGGGACATCAATAAAACGGCTGCAATCTTTTTCATGGCGTATCGGGTGTTCCAGAGAGACGAAAAGCAATGCGCGCGGCGGCCCGGGACAGCGGGCGGCCACGCGCGAAGGGGGTGGGACCAGGCCGGTATTGTCTCCGACCGCGCGAAACGCGCCCCAAGGCGGTGCAGCGCGCGCCAGCAGCTGAGAACCAAAATGGCCTGCAGCGCAATCATCACTATGGCATACCGCTATCATTTAAATAGCAAACCAAAACCCGAAGAGTGCACCAGAAGGCATCCCGGCACGGGCAACGGACCCGTGGTCGGGCCACCGCCCACGGATGAGATAATGCGATGCATTCTCATTGACCGCCCGCCGGGCGTTTACCCATCGGATTCCCGCCCGTGGCTCCCGTGTCCGCCGCCCACCACGCCGCCGCGCCCGCCCCCGGGCCGGCTGAAGAAATCGGCCGCCTGTACGGCGCGCACCACCGCTGGCTGCTGGGCTGGCTGCGCGCGCGGCTGGACTGCCCCAC
>NZ_BAAJYR010000091.1:0-13102 GCF_057546605.1 Acidovorax sp. KPB24-03
CCCTGCGGCGGCGTGGCCGCTGCCGGCACGGGCGCATCGGGGGGCTTGCGATGAAGCGCGCGCTGAAAGGGCTGGCCGGCCTGGTGCTGCTGGGTGCCTTGGCGTGCGCCGTGGTGGTGTACCTGAACCTGCGCGGCGAAGCGCCCTTGCCGCCGCAGGACGTGCCCCTGGCCCAGCCCACGCCGCAGGCCGTGCAGCGCGGCGAATACCTGGCGCGTGCGGGCAATTGCATGTCGTGCCACACCGCGCAGGGCGGGGCGCCGTTCGCCGGAGGCCGGGGCGTGGAGACGCCGTTCGGCGTGGTGTTCGCCAGCAACCTCACGCCCGACGCCGAAACCGGCCTGGGGCGCTGGACAGCGGCGGAGTTCTGGCGCGCGATGCACCACGGCCGGTCTCGGGACGGCCGGCTGTTGTACCCCGCGTTTCCCTACCCCAACTACACCCACGTCACGCGCGAGGATTCCGACGCGATCTACACCTACCTGCGCAGCCTGCCGGCCGTGCAGCGCACCAACACGCCGCATGCGCTGGCGTTCCCGTTCAGCACGCAGGCCGCGCTGGCCGGCTGGCGCGCGCTGTTCTTCCGGCCCGGCACGCTGGCGCCCGATCCGCAGCAGTCGGCCGAATGGAACCGGGGTGCCTACCTCGTGCAGGGCCTGGGCCACTGCGCGGCCTGCCACAGCCCGCGCAACGCCTTCGGCGCGACGAGCGAGTCGCAGGCGTTCCGCGGCGGGCTCATCCCGGTACAGAACTGGTATGCCCCGGCCCTCAACGCTGCCGCTGAGGCGGGTGTGGCCGGCTGGCCGCAGGAAGACGTGGTGGCGCTGTTGCGCACCGGCGTGGCGCCGCGCGGGTCGGTCACCGGGCCCATGGCAGAGGTGGTGTTCCGCAGCACCCAATACCTGAACGACGCCGACCTGGGCGCCATGGCGGTCTACCTGCGCGCGCTGCCCGCACACGAAGGCCCGGCGCCGGCGGTGGGGGTGGCACCCCCGTCCGCTTCGGCCATGGAGCGGGGCGCTGCCGTGTATTCGCAACAATGCGCGCAATGCCACGGAGAGCGCGGCGAGGGCCGGCCTGGGGCGTTTCCCGCACTGGCAGGAAACCGCGCCGCGACCATGGAAAATCCGACCAATCTGGTGCGCATGGTGCTCCTGGGCGGTTACCCGCCCACCACGGCCGGCAACCCGCGTCCCTACGGCATGCCGCCGTTCCGGCACGTGCTGGGTGACGAAGACGTGGCGGCGGTGTCGACCTATGTTCGCAACGCCTGGGGCAACCGGGCGGCCAGTGTGGGTACGATGGACATCTACCGCGCCCGTGAGGGGCGGCATCCCTGAGCTACACCCTTTCTTCCATGCACGAACCGGCCGCCTCTCCCGACATATCCCTCTCAAGCGCGACCGCCGGCTGGTGGGTCGTCTGCCTGTGCGCCGGCTGGTGCGGTGCGTGCCGCGAATACCGGGCGGTGTTCGACACCGTGGCGCAAGCCCATCCGCAGGCCCGCTTCGTGTGGGTGGACATCGAAGACGAGGAAGACCTGGCCGGCGATCTGGACGTGGAAACCTTTCCGACCCTGCTCATCGCCGATCCGGCCGGCGCGCGCTTTCTCGGTCCGCTGCTGCCCCAGTCCGGGGTGCTTTCGCGGTTGCTCGACAGCCTGGCATCCCAGCCTCCGGCAGGGCGGGATCCGCAGGCCCAGGCGCTGATCGAACGGGTGCGCGCAGCCCGTGGATAGCGGAGAACCGCCGGGCTTTTCGCTCGCTCGCCGCAGGGGCAGCTGGTACGCCTGTGGCGCCAATGCAAATTGCATGCCGCCGCCTTTGCAAAGCGGCGCGCGACAGGCTACAATTGCATCTTCACGACCAAACGGGCGGGTACCTACCGCCCGTTTTTTTTGGCCGTTCGCTTTTGGAGCTCGAAGCTGCCCTGGAAGGTCCTAGGTGGTTATCGGGTTTTTTGTACTTCTGGATACTGAACAGAACAACACGTGGCATTGCAGCAGATCGTTGAACAAACCGTGACCGGGCTGGGCTATGACCTGGTGGAGATCGAGCGCTCCGCCGGCGGCCTGCTGCGCATCACCATCGATTTGCCCTGGCAGGCGCCCGTGGAGGGCGAGCCCGTGCTGCCCGAGCAGTTCGTCACCGTGGAAGACTGCGAAAAGGTCACGCGGCAACTGCAGTTCGCGCTGGAAGTGGATGGCGTCGAGTACAAGCGGCTGGAGATCTCCTCGCCCGGCATTGATCGCCCTCTGCGCCACGAGCAGGATTTCATCCGTTTCACCGGGCACATGGTGGACCTCACGCTCAAGGCGCCCATCGGCGAGGCTGGCGGCGGTCAGGTCAATGCCAACCGCAAGAAATTCCGCGGCACGCTGGAGCGTACCGAAGCCGGTGGATGGCAGGTCGTCTGGAGCGAGGAGCCGCCCGTGAAGCCTGGCCAGCGGGTCAGCAAGAAACGGGTACCGGCGCCGCTGCAAGCGCTGGGTTTCACGCTGGACGAACTGCGCGATGCGCGCCTGGCGTCCATCGTCGATTTCAAGGGGCGGGGATCCAAAGACGGGCCGGTCCAGGCCTGACACACCGAACGAATACAAAGGTTGGCGCGCGCGGCGCGGCGGCCTTCAAGAGATTGAAAAATAGGAGAGTCGTCGCATGAATCGCGAACTGTTGATGTTGGTCGAAGCCATTTCGCGTGAGAAGAACGTGGAACGCGATGTGGTCTTTGGCGCCGTCGAATTGGCCCTTGCCCAGGCCACGAAGAAGCTGTACCAAGGCGAAGTGGACATCCGTGTCGCCATCGACCGTGACAGCGGCAACTACGAGACTTTCCGTCGCTGGCTCGTCGTGCCCGACGACGCCGGTCTGCAGAACCCCGAAGCCGAAGAGCTGCTGATGGATGCCCGCGAGCGCATCGCCGACATCGAAGTGGGTGAATTCATCGAAGAAGGCGTCGATTCCGTGCCGATCGGCCGCATCGGCGCCATGGCTGCCAAGCAGGTCATCCTGCAGAAGATCCGCGACGCCGAGCGCGAGATGCTGCTCAACGACTTCATGTCGCGCGGCGAAAAGATCTTCACCGGCACCGTCAAGCGCATGGACAAGGGCGACATCATCGTCGAGTCGGGCCGGGTGGAAGGCCGCCTGCGCCGCTCCGAGATGATCCCCAAGGAAAACCTTCGCAATGGCGACCGCGTGCGCGCCATGATCATGGAAGTGGACCTGACGCTGCGCGGCGCGCCCATCATCCTCTCGCGCTCGGCGCCCGAGTTCATGATCGAGCTGTTTCGCAACGAAGTGCCCGAGATCGAGCAGGGCCTGCTGGAGATCAAGAGCTGCGCGCGCGATGCCGGCAGCCGCGCCAAGATCGCGGTGCTGTCGCACGACAAGCGCGTCGATCCCATCGGCACCTGCGTGGGTGTGCGTGGCACGCGCGTCAACGCCGTCACCAACGAGCTGGCCGGCGAGCGGGTGGACATCGTGCTGTGGTCGGAGGACCCCGCCCAGTTCGTGATCGGCGCGCTGGCGCCGGCCAACGTGTCGTCCATCGTGGTGGATGAAGAGAAACACGCCATGGACGTGGTGGTGGACGAGGAAAACCTCGCCATCGCCATCGGCCGCGGTGGCCAGAATGTGCGCTTGGCTTCCGACCTGACGGGCTGGAAGATCAACATCATGGACGCGGCTGAAAGTGCGCAAAAGCAGGCCAACGAGACCGACACGGCCCGCAAGCTGTTCATGGAAAAGCTCGATGTGGACGAGGAAATCGCCAACATCCTGATCGAGGAAGGCTTCGCCAGCCTCGAAGAGGTGGCCTACGTGCCGCTGCAGGAAATGCTGGAGATCGAAAGCTTCGACGAAGAAACCGTGAACGAGCTGCGTGCCCGCGCCAAGGATGCGCTGCTCACCATGGAAATTGCCCGAGAGGAAAGCGTGGACGGCGTTTCGCAGAACCTGCGCGATCTCGAGGGCCTCACGCCCGAGTTGATCGGCAAGCTCGCCGAAGGCGGCGTGAACACCCGGGATGATCTGGCCGACTTAGGCCTTGACGAACTGACCGCCCTGACCGGCCAGTCTGAAGAAGATGCCAAAGCCTTGATCATGAAGGCGCGCGAACATTGGTTCGCGGGGCAAGAGTAGGTCAGGGGAGGTACGAACCAAATATGTCCAGTAACACAGTCGCCGAGTTCGCCACTGAACTCAAGAAATCGCCAGAAACCCTGCTCGACCAGCTCAAGTCTGCCGGGGTGGCCAAGGCCGCCCCGACCGATGCCTTGACCGAAACGGACAAGCAAAAGCTGCTGGCCTTCCTGCAGGCCAGCCACGGCACCGCCTCGGCCGATCGCAAGAAGATCACCTTGACGAAAAAATCCACCAGCGAGATCAAGCAGGCCGATGCCACCGGCAAGGCGCGCACGATCCAGGTGGAAGTGCGCAAGAAGCGCACTTTCATCAAGCGCGACGAAGGGGGCGAGGGCGCCTCCGACGCCGGCTCCGACGAGGCTGCCGAAGCCGCGGAAACCGTGATGTCTCCGGAATCGCAGGACCTCGTGCGCCGCGAAGAGGAAGCGCGCCGCCAGGCCGAGCTGATCGGCCACCAGGAAGCCGAGCTGAACGAAAAGCGCCGCGAGCGGGAAGCCCGCGAACAGCGCGAGCGCGAAGCCGAAGAGCGTGCCGCTGCCTACGCTGCGCAGGAGCAAAGCCGCAAGGCCCAGATGCAGGCGGAAAAGCAGGAGGCCTCACGCGAGCAGGCGGCGGAAGCCAGTGCACGCCAGGCCGCCCAGGCTGAAGCCCGCGCCAAGGCCGAAGAGGAATCCAAGGCCCGTGCGGCCGAGGAAACCGCGCGCGCCGTCGATCTGGACGAACGCCGCCGCAAGGCCCTGGCCGAAGCCGAGGCGATCCGCGCCATGATGGCCGCACCCAAGAAGGTGCTCGTGGCCAAGAAGCCCGAGGAGCCCAAGCCGGCTCCCGCGGCCGCCAAGCCCGCCGGTGCCGATGCCAAGAAGGGCACGCTGCACAAGCCGGCCGCTGCGCCGGGTGCCCGTGCACCGGCCGCGCCCGCCGGCGGCAACAAGGAGGTCAAGTCCGCCAAGCTGTCGTCCAGCTGGGCCGGCGATCCTGCCAAGAAGAAGGAAATCAAGACGCGCGGCGACAGCAGTGGCGGCGTGGGTCGCAACAACTGGCGCGGGGGTCCCCGTGGCCGCCGCAACGAGCGCGACGACCACCATCACCAGCAATCGGCTCCGGTGGAAGCCCGCATCATCGAAGTGCACGTGCCCGAAACCATCACGGTGTCCGAGCTCGCGCACAAGATGTCGATCAAGGCGTCTGAAGTCATCAAGGCGCTGATGAAGATGGGCCAGATGGTCACCATCAACCAGCCGCTGGACCAGGACACCGCCATGATCGTGGTGGAAGAAATGGGCCACAAGGCCGTGGTGGCGGCGCTGGACGATCCGGAAGCCTTCACCAACGACGACGTGGCGGGTGCCCAGGCCGAATCGGTCTGGCGCGCTCCGGTGGTCACCGTCATGGGCCACGTGGACCACGGCAAGACCTCGCTGCTGGATTACATCCGCCGTGCCAAGGTGGCCGCGGGCGAAGCCGGCGGCATCACGCAGCACATCGGTGCCTACCACGTTGAAACGCCGCGCGGCATGATCTCGTTCCTGGACACCCCGGGCCACGAGGCATTCACCGCCATGCGGGCCCGCGGTGCGCAGGCCACCGACATCGTCATCCTGGTGGTGGCGGCCGACGACGGCGTCATGCCGCAGACCAAGGAAGCCATCAAGCACGCGAAGGCGGCCGGTGTGCCCATGGTGGTCGCGATCACCAAGTCCGACAAGCCCGATGCCAACCCCGACCGCGTCAAGCAGGAACTGGTGGCCGAGCAGGTCGTGCCCGAAGAGTACGGCGGCGATTCGCCTTTCGTGCCCGTGTCCTCCAAGACCGGCATGGGCATCGACGACCTGCTGGAGCAGGTGCTGCTGCAGGCCGAAGTGCTGGAACTGCGTGCCCCGGTCGATGCGATGGCCAAGGGCCTCGTGATCGAAGCCGAGCTGGACAAGGGCCGCGGCCCCGTGGCCACGGTGCTGGTGCAGTCCGGTACGCTGAAGGTCGGCGATGTGGTGCTGGCAGGCCAGACCTACGGCCGCGTGCGCGCCATGCTGGACGAAAACGGCAAGGTCGCCAAATCGGCCGGTCCGTCGATCCCGGTGGAAATCCAGGGTCTGACGGAAGTGCCGCAGGCCGGCGACGAATTCATGGTGCTGGGCGACGAACGCCGGGCCCGCGAAATCGCCACCTACCGCGCCGGCAAGTTCCGCAATACCAAGCTGGCCAAGCAGCAAGCCGCCAAGCTGGAGAACATGTTCGCCGACATGACGGCGGGCGAGGTCAAGTACCTGCCCATCATCGTCAAGGCCGACGTGCAGGGTTCGCAGGAAGCGCTGTCGCAGTCGCTGCTCAAGCTGTCCACGGACGAGATCAAGGTCCAGCTCGTGTATGCGGGCGTGGGCGGTATCAGCGAGTCCGACATCAACCTGGCGATCGCCTCCAAGGCCATCGTGATCGGCTTCAACGTGCGTGCCGATGCCGGCGCGCGCAAGACGGCCGAGAGCAACGGCGTCGACCTGCACTACTACAGCATCATCTATGACGCCGTGGACGAGTTGAAGGTCGCCATGTCCGGCATGCTGGCCCCCGAGCAGCGCGAGGAAGTCATCGGCACGGCCGAGATCCGCACGGTGTTCGTGGCCACGAAGATCGGCACGATTGCCGGTTCGTACATCACCTCGGGCATGGTCCATCGCAACGCACGCTTCCGCCTGCTGCGCGACAACGTGGTGGTCTACACGGGCGAAGTCGACTCGGTCAAGCGCCTCAAGGACGATGTCAAGGAAGTCAAAGAAGGCTTCGAGTGCGGTATCAAGCTCAAGAACTACAACGACATCAAGGAAGGTGATCAGCTGGAGTTCTTCGACATCAAGGAAATCGCGCGGACGCTGTAAGGCCCGAGGCTCGACATGGCTGCGAAGAAATCCTCCACCCCCAACCGCGGTTTCAAGGTCGCCGATCAGATCCAGCGCGATCTGACGGAGCTGATCGCGCGCGAATTGAAAGATCCGCGCGTGGGCATGGTGACGTTGCAGGCCGTGGAGGTGACTCCCGACTACGCGCATGCCAAGGTCTTCTTCAGCGTGCTGATCGGTGACCCCGAAGCCACGCAGGTGGCGCTGAACCAGGCCGCGGGCTTCCTGCGCAACGGCCTGTTCAAGCGCCTGCACATCCACACCGTGCCCACGCTGCACTTCGTGTTTGACCGCACCACCGAGCGTGCGGCCGACATGAACGCCTTGATCGCCAAGGCGGTTTCTTCGCGCGCCCAAGAAGACTGAGCATGCATACCGACGGGCCGCCCCAGGGAGCGAGTGCCCCCTTGGGGTGCAGCGATTTGCACGCAGCGAACGGGCCGCGTGGCGGTGCGGTGCGCGCGCCGCGCACCCGCATCCAGCGGCGTCCGGTGCATGGCGTGCTGCTGCTCGACAAACCGCTGGGCCTGTCGAGCAACGATGCCCTGCAGAAGGCCAAGTGGCTGCTGCGGGCGGAGAAGGCGGGCCACACCGGTACGCTCGATCCCCTCGCGACGGGCGTGCTGCCGCTGTGCTTCGGCGCGGCGACCAAGTTCAGCCAGTTGCAGCTGGACGCCCCCAAGACCTACGAGGCCATCGCCCTGCTGGGGACAACCACCACCACTGGCGACGCCGAGGGCGAGGTGCTGGCGCAGCGCGAGGTCGATCCGGCGCAGCTCACGCCTGAGCGCCTGGCCGAGGTGCAACGCCAGTTCACGGGACCGATCCGCCAGGTGCCGCCCATGCACAGCGCGCTCAAGAAAGACGGCAAGGCGCTGTACGAGTACGCACGCGCCGGCATTGCCGTGGAGCGCGAGGCGCGCGACGTGGTCATCCATGCATTGAAACTGGCTCCAGTGCAAGAAACACTGGGGCGTTATGCTATCAAAATAATAGTAACCTGCAGCAAGGGCACCTACATTCGCACGCTGGGCGAGGACATCGGTGCCGCGCTCGGTTGCGGTGCGCACCTCACGTTCCTGCGGCGCATCGACACCGGCGGGCTGGGCGTGGAGCGCTGCGTCACGCTGGCCGCGCTGGAGGCGATGGACGAGGGTGAGCGCATGGCCTGCGTGCACCCCGCCGAGATCCTGCTGGCACAGCATGTGCGTGTCACGCTGGACAGCGAGAATGCCGGGCGGTTCCTGTCCGGCGTGCGCCGCCGCGGCCCCTGGCCCGATGCGCCCGCGGTCGCGGTCTTCGGAGACGATCCCCATGCCCTGCTGGGCGTGGGCCACACCACTGCGGGTGAACTGGTGCCCGACCGGCTCCTGAGCCCCTTGGAAATTCAACAGATTCTAGAAAGCACGCCGCAGGTAGAGCGCGGCATATTGGAAGCACTATGAGCAAACAAATCCGCAATATCGCCATCATCGCGCACGTTGACCACGGCAAAACCACCATGGTCGACCAGCTGCTGCGCCAGTCCGGCACCTTCGCCGACCACGAAAAGGTCGTCGATACCGTGATGGACAACAACGCCATCGAAAAAGAGCGGGGCATCACCATTCTGGCCAAGAACTGCGCCGTGAGCTGGGAAGGCACGCACATCAACATCGTCGACACCCCGGGCCACGCGGACTTCGGCGGCGAAGTGGAACGTGCCCTGTCCATGGTGGACAGCGTGGTGCTGCTGATCGACGCGCAAGAAGGGCCCATGCCCCAGACGCGTTTCGTGACCAAGAAGGCCCTGGCCCTGGGCCTGCGCCCGATCCTGGTCGTGAACAAGGTGGACAAGCCCGGAGCCAACCCCGACAAGGTGGTGAACGCCGCGTTCGACCTGTTCGACAAGCTGGGCGCGACCGACGAGCAGCTCGACTTCCCCGTGGTGTATGCCTCGGGCATCAATGGCTGGTCCTCGCTGGAAGAAGGCGCTCCCGGCGAGCAGTGGGGCCCCGACATGTCGGCCCTGTTCAACACCATCCTCAAGCACGTGCCCCCGAACTCGGGTGACCCGACCGCTCCGCTGCAGCTGCAGATCTCGGCGCTCGATTTCTCCACCTTCGTGGGCCGCATCGGCGTGGGCCGCATCAGCCAGGGCACCGTGAAGCCCGGCCAGGACGTGCTGGTGATGGAAGGCCCCGAGGGCAAGAGTGTCAAGGGCCGCATCAACCAGGTGCTGACCTTCCAGGGCCTGGACCGCATGCAGACGCCCCTGGCCGGCCCGGGCGACATCGTGCTGATCAACGGCATCGAGGACATCGGCATCGGCGTGACCGTGACCGACCCCTCCAATCCCGCACCGCTGCCCATGCTCAAGGTGGACGAGCCCACGCTGACCATGAACTTCTGCGTGAACACCTCGCCCCTGGCCGGCCGCGAAGGCAAGTTCGTGACCAGCCGCCAGATCTGGGACCGCCTGCAAAAGGAACTGCAGCACAACGTGGCCCTGCGCGTGAAGGAAACCGACGAAGAAGGCATCTTCGAGGTGATGGGCCGTGGCGAACTGCACTTGACCATCCTGCTGGAAAACATGCGCCGCGAAGGCTATGAGCTGGCCGTGTCCAAGCCGCGCGTGGTGTTCCGCGACATCAACGGCGAAAAGCACGAGCCGATCGAGCTGGTGACGGCCGACATCGAAGAAACCCACCAGGGCGGCGTGATGCAGGCCCTGGGCGAGCGCAAGGGCGAACTGGTGAACATGGAGTCGGACGGCCGTGGCCGCGTGCGCCTGGAGTACCGCATTCCGGCCCGTGGCCTGATCGGTTTCACCAACGAATTCCTGAACCTGACGCGCGGCTCGGGCCTGATCTCCAACATCTTCGACAGCTACGAACCGCACAAGGGCGCCATCGGCGGCCGCAAGAACGGCGTGCTGATCTCCATGGACGACGGTGAAATCTTCACCTACGCCCTGGGCAAGCTGGACGACCGCGGCCGCATGTTCGTGAAGGCGAACGACCCGGTGTACGAAGGCATGATCGTCGGCATCCACAGCCGCGACAACGACCTGATCGTGAACGCCACGCGCACCAAGCAGCTGACCAACTTCCGCGTCTCCGGCAAGGAAGACGCGATCAAGATCACGCCCCCGATCGACCTCACGCTGGAATACGGCGTGGAGTTCATCGAGGACGACGAACTGGTCGAGATCACGCCCAAGAGCGTGCGCCTGCGCAAGCGCTTCCTGACGGAAAACGAGCGCAAGCGCGCCGGCCGCTGATCGGTGAGGGGGTTTCGCTTCCCACCGCTGGCTTCGAGAAAGGCACCGCAAGGTGCCTTTTTCTTTTTCTCGTTGCTCTTCCTGCGGTGCCCCAGGGCTCAGGCAGGCAGGGCGGTCTCCCCGGCTGGGCGCCCTGCCCGGGCAGGGTAGAGGTGGCGATCGCCTGCGGTGCGTGGCTCGGCGCCAGCACGCATTCGCGCGCATGGAAGTCGGCCAGCGCGTCCCGGTGGCCCACGCTGATGACCGTGGAGGCAGGCAGGCGCTCGGCCAGCAGCGTGTAGAGCATGCGCTCGGCCGCCGGGTCCAGCGCGCTGGTGGCCTCGTCCAGCAGCAGCCATTCGGGTTGCTGCAGCAGCACGCGCGCGAAGGCCAGGCGCTGCTGCTCGCCGGGAGACAGGCGCTGGGCCCAGGGCGCCACCTCGCCGAGCAGGCCGCTGAACGGTGCGAGCCCCACCGCCTGCAGTGCCTCGCGCACCTGCGCTTCGGGGTGTTCGCCGGCCGTGTCCGGGTAGGCGAGCGCATCGGCCAGGCTTCCCATCGGCAGGTAGCTGCGCTGCGGCACGAAGAGCATCCGCGCGCGAGGCCGCTCGATGGTGCCGCTGCCGAAGTCCCACAGGCCGGCCAGCGCGCGCAGCAGGGTGCTCTTGCCCGCACCGGAGGGGCCCCGCAGCAGCCAGCGCTCGCCGGGTGCGATGCGCAGGTCGGGCACGCGAAGCAGCGTGGCGCCGCCGGGCAGGGCCAGTTGCAGGCCGTGCGTCGCCAGCACGGAGCCGGCCCCGGCTCGCCACTGGATTCCTTTGGACGGCGTGGCAGGCACGGTGGCGAGCACGTCGCGCAACTCGGCCAGCCGGTTCACCGTGGCGCGCCATTCCGCCAGCGTGCCGTAGCTGTTGATGAACCAGGACATCGCTCCGCTCACCGTGTCGAAGGCCCGGCTGATCTGCATCAGCACCCCGAAGCTGTAGGCGCCCGCGAAGTACCGCGGCGCCGCCAGCGCGAGCGGCAGCACCACGGCCACCTGCGCGTACAGCGAGTTCACCAGCGTGAGGCGCTTGGTGTAGCGCATCACCATCCGCCAGTTGTCCTGGATGCGGCCGAACAGGGTGGCGGACTGGGCGGCTTCGGCCCGTGCGCCGTCGTACAGTGCGATGGGCTCCGCGTTTTCGCGCACCCGCACCAGGCCGAAGCGGAAGTGCGCCTCCACCTGCTGCTGGCGGTAGTTCACGGCCACGAGGCGGTGGCCGAAGGCCTGCATGGCGACCGAGCCCACCAGGGCATAGGCCGCAGCGGCCCAGACCATGTAGCCCGGAATGGTGGCGCTGTAGCCCGCCACATGCACCAGCAGCGGCCCGCCCACCGACCAGAGGATCACAACGAACGAACCGAGGGTGACCACCGTGGACAGCAGGTCCAGCGTCAGCGCGAGGGTGGTGGTCGCCAGGCTGCTGAGGTCATCGGCGATGCGCTGGTCCGGGTTGTCGGCCAGCCGGTCGCGCTCGATGCGGTAGAACGCGTTGCCGTGCAGCCACCGCTGCAGGTAGTCGGTCGTGAGCCACCGGCGCCAGCGAAAGCCCAGCATCTGCTTGAAGTACAGCGCATACACGGCCAGGACGATGTAGGCCAGCGCCAGCCCGGTGAACAGCAGCAGCAGGGGCCCGAAACGGGCAGTGTCCCGCGCTTCCAGGGCGTTGAAGAAGTCCGCGCTCCAGGCGTTGATGCGCACGTTGATGTACACGATGCCCAGGTTCATCGCCACGATCAGTGCCAGCAGGCCCCGCGCGGGCCAGCGCTCCTGCGAGAACCAGTAGGGGCGGATCAGTGACCAGGCGGACGTCTTGGCAAGCGGGGGATGGGGCATCGAGGGCGCGATCGTTGTGGGGGAATGGCCAGTGTGCCGCGCGCGCCGGGCGGCTGGCTTAGCCGGGCCTTAAACGCGCTCCCGTGCATCGCTGCGTGCTTTGTTGCGTGCGAGGTGCCGGCACCTGTCCACCGCCTGACATTCGCTGCGGGCCACAGGCCCTAAGATTCCGCCCGGGCCGGCCGCCAGCGTGCGAGCGGGCCTTTCAGACCGTGAACCGATTGAAAAAAGGAACAGCGATGACGGAGACGACGACGGCAGCGGCCGCAGAGGTGTTGGCCCAGGTGCGCGGGCAGGTGGGGTTCCTCACCCTCAACCGCCCCCGGGCACTGAATGCGCTGTCGCTGGGCATGGTGCGCGCGCTCATGGAGACCCTGCTGGCCTGGCAGGACGACGAGCGCATCCTGGCGGTGGCCATTCGCGGCAGCAACAAGGAAGGCCCGTTCGGCGCCTTCTGCGCGGGCGGCGACATCCGCTTTCTGCACCAGGCGGGCAGCCAGGGCGATCCGAGGCTGGAGGATTTCTTCACCGAGGAATACGCGCTCAATCACCTGATCCACCACTACGGCAAGCCCTACATCGCGTTCATGGACGGCATCGTGATGGGCGGCGGCATGGGCATCAGCCAGGGGGCCAGCCTGCGCATCGTGACCGAGCGCACGAAGATGGCCATGCCCGAGACGGCCATCGGCCTGTTTCCGGACGTGGGGGGCGGCTACTTCCTGTCGCGTTGCCCGGGACACGCCGGCGAATGGATGGGCCTGACGGGGGACACCATCGGCGCGGGCGATGCGGTGGCGCTGGGCCTGGCCGACGGATGCCTGCCGTCCGATCGGCAGGCGGCGGTCTGGGATGCGCTGGGCACGGAGTCCTTCACCGACGCAGCGGCGGTGCAGGCATCGATTGCTACTAAATTTGTAGCACAAGAGGCAATGAGTACTAGGGC
>NZ_BAAJYR010000092.1:0-13026 GCF_057546605.1 Acidovorax sp. KPB24-03
GCGGCGTTCTGCTGCGTCATGCGGTCGATCTCGCCCACCGAGCCGTTGACCTGGCCGATGCCGGCGGTCTGCTCGGCCGAGGCGGAATTGATCTCGCCGATGATGTCGGACACGCGCTGCACGCTGTCCACGATTTCCTTCATGGCCGCGCCGGCGTCCTCGACATGGCGCACGCCGCCGTCCACCGCGGTCACGCTGGAGCTGATCAGCGCCTTGATTTCCTTGGCCGCTTCGGCCGAGCGCTGGGCCAGGCTGCGCACCTCGCCGGCCACCACCGCGAAGCCCCGGCCCTGCTCGCCCGCGCGGGCGGCTTCCACGGCCGCGTTCAGCGCCAGGATGTTGGTCTGGAAGGCGATGCCGTCGATCACGCCGATGATGTCGCTGATCTGGCGCGAGCTCTGGTTGATCTCGTCCATGGTGGACACCACCTGGGTCACCACCTGCCCGCCGCGCGCGCCACTTCGGCGGCCGAGGTGGCGAGTTTGTTGGCGGTGGCGGCGGAGTCGGCCGACTGGCGCACGGTGGCGGTCAGCTCTTCCATGGAGCTGGCGGTTTCCTGCAGGTTGCTGGCGGTCTGTTCGGTGCGCTGGCTCAGGTCGGCGTTGCCGGTGGCGATCTCGCGCGTGGCGGTGGCGATGGAGTCGGCCACGTTGCGCACCTCCATCAGCGAGCCTTCGAGCGCGCCGCGCATGGAGGCCAGGGCGCGCAGCAGAAGGCCGGTTTCGTCGGTGGCGTGGCGGCCGTGGTCCTGGCCGGTGAGGTCCATGGCCGCGATCTGCTCGGCCACCTGGCGCGCTTCGGCCAGCGGCCGCGTGATGCTGACCGTCAGGCGCCAGGCCAGCAGCGCCGCCAGCAGCAGCGAGCCCACGCACAAGGCGGTCAGCAAGCCGGTGGCGGCCTGGCTGGCCGCGCGGATGCGCTCGCCCGCCGCGTCCAGTTCGCTGCGCTGCAGGTCAGCCATCCGGGCCATGGTCTTTTGCAGGTTGGCCGAAGCTGGCTCGTAGCGTTCGGTGAACGCTCGGGCCGTCGCATCGGCATTGCCTTCCTTCTTGAGCCGCGACACCTCGTCGCGGGTGGCAAGGTACGCCTTGCGGTTCTCTCCGATCTGCGCGAACAGCGCCCTCTCGGCGTCGCTGTCCAGCATCTTTTCGATCTGCTGCTGAAGCGCCGATGACTGCTTGCTCGACTCGGCCGCGGTGGCGGCGAAGAAGTCCGCCAGCGACGGGTCGCTGCTCTTGGCGATGGCGGCCACGCGCTGCGCGCCGTTGGTGATGTTGCGATACCAGTCGCTGGCGGCCCGCTCCTTCGCCAGCGACGTGTTGAGCATGGTGTTCATTTCCTGCGTGACGGCCCGGAGCTGGACGATGCCGTACAGGCAACTGACCAGAAACAGCACCAGGATGGTGCCGAGCACGAGTGCCAGGCGGCGGCCGATGGTGAAACGGGTGGGTGTCATGAAGGTGCCTTCCAGGACGCTGAGCCAGAGGAAATGGGAAAACAGGGCCTCGGGTGACTGGGGTGGATGCCCTTGCCCGATGTTTCAAAGTGTAGGTGGGCCGTGCGCCAAGGTGGGGAGGGCAAACGAGAGCATGGCGCCTCGCATGGCGGAATTCGCTCCATTGCGACAGGGGTGGGGGGGCCGGTCAGTGGGCACGGCAAGCTGCAGCGCTGTCAGGGCGGCGTCGGGATCCCTGGGCAGAATGGCGCGGTCCCGGCAAAAGAACGATCCCAAGGAGACAAGCCATGCCCCGTTACGCCGACTTTCACCGCCGGTCCCTCGACGACCGCGACGCCTTCTGGGCCGAACAGGCCCGCCTGATCGACTGGCACACCCCGCCGCAGCAGATCTGCGACGACAGCGATCCGCCGTTCGCGCGTTGGTTCGTGGGGGGCCGCACCAACCTGTGCCACAACGCGGTGGACCGCCACCTGGCCCACCGGGCCGGCCAGCCGGCGCTGATCGCCGTCTCCACCGAGACGAACACCGAGCGCACCTATTCCTTCGCCGAACTGCATGCCGAGGTGCAGCGCATGGCGGCCGCGCTGCGATCGCTGGGCGTGGGGCAGGGCGACCGCGTGCTGATCTACATGCCGATGGTGGCCGAGGCGGTGTTCGCCATGCTGGCCTGCGTGCGCATCGGCGCGCTGCACTCCGTGGTGTTTGGCGGTTTCGCGGCCGCGTCGCTCGCCACGCGCATCGACGATGCCGAGCCCGTGGCCATCGTGAGCGCCGACGCGGGCTCGCGCGGCGGCAAGGTGGTGCCCTACAAGCCGCTGTTGGACGAGGCCATCGCCCAGTCGCGTCACCAGCCCGCCGCCGTGCTGCTGATCGACCGGGGCCTGGCGCCCATGGCCCGGCAGGCCGGCCGCGACCACGACTGGGCGGCGCTGCGCGAGCAGCACCTGCATGCCGAGGTGCCCTGCGAGTGGGTGGACGCCACGCACCCCAGCTACACGCTGTACACCAGCGGCACCACCGGCCGGCCGAAGGGCGTGCAGCGCGACACGGGCGGCTATGCGGTGGCGCTGGCGGCCAGCATGCGGCACATCTTCGGCGTGGGCGCTGCAGAGGGCGGTGCAGAAGTCGCCGCTGCGAACCCCGGCTTGTTCTTCGCCACCAGCGACATCGGCTGGGTGGTGGGCCACAGCTACATCGTCTATGGCCCGATGATCGCCGGCATGGCCACGCTGGTGTACGAAGGCCTGCCCACCCGGCCCGATGCGGGCGTGTGGTGGGGTCTGGTGGAAAAGTACCGCGTCACGCACATGTTCTCCGCGCCGACGGCGGTGCGGGTGCTCAAGAAGCAGGACCCGGCCTTTCTGCGCCGGCACGACGTGTCCAGTCTGCATGGCCTGTGGCTGGCAGGCGAGCCGTTGGACGCGCCCACGGCCGAGTGGATTGCCCAGGCACTGGGCGTGCCCGTGATCGACAACTACTGGCAGACCGAAACCGGCTGGCCCATCCTCACCCTGGCCCGCGGCGTGGAGCCGCAGGCGGCGCGCCTGGGCAGCCCGGGCCGGGCGATGTACGGCTACGACGTGAAGCTGATCGACGAGACCACGGGCGAGGAGCTCACCGGGCCCGACCAGAAGGGCGTGCTCGCCATCGAAGGGCCGCTCCCTCCGGGTTGCCTGCAGACCGTGTGGCGCGACGACGAGCGCTTCGTGCAGACGTACTGGCAAAGCCTGCCCGGCCCCATGCGCTACAGCACCTTCGACTGGGGCATCCGCGACGCCGACGGCTATTACTTCATCCTCGGGCGCACCGACGACGTGATCAACGTGGCCGGACACCGCCTGGGCACGCGCGAGATCGAGGAGAGCATCGCCGGCCACCCGCAGATCGCCGAGGTAGCGGTCGTGGGCGTGGCCGATGGGCTCAAGGGCCAGGTGGCCATGGCATTCGCCGTGGTGCGCGATGCGGCGGTGCTTACCGATGAAGCGGCACGCCTGCGGCTGGAGGGCGAGGTGATGCAGCAGGTGGCCCAGCGCCTGGGCGCGGTGGCGCGGCCGGCGCGCGTGCACTTCGTGGCGGCACTGCCCAAGACGCGCAGCGGCAAGCTGCTGCGCCGCGCCCTGCAGGCCGTGGCTGAGCGGCGAGACCCGGGCGACCTCACCACGATGGAAGACCCGGCGGCGCTGCAGCAGGTGAAGGAACTGGTGGGCTGACGGACCGATTCGCCAGAAGATGGAGCCACCGCACCGGGTGGCCGATAGGGGAAACCGGCTTTTGCGTCAATGCGCCAGGGCCGGTGCCTGCCTGCGCGACCGCCGAGACATCCACAAGAGCAAGCCGATCATGCCCGCCGGACAGAGCGCGACGGCCAGCAGCCCGATGTGGATTTCCGAGTATTCGATGATGATGCCCACCAGCCAGGGGATCAGGCTGCATCCGGAATTGCCGAAAGCGGTCAGCACACCGAACATGGTCGCCCCACCGCGAGGGTAGGCGTCCGCCGTGATGGCCAGCATCGTGGGCCACAGGCAACTGCCCGAAAACCCAGCGGCAATGCTGGCGGCGATGGCCACGGCCGGGCTTGGCGGAAAGCTGATGATGAAGAAAAGACCGATGGTCACGGCACAGCAGCCCAGCATCAGGGAAATCGGCGCGATGCGTTCATGCAGCAGGGCCGCGGCCATTCTGCCGAGTGCCATGCCGACGGAAAACCCGGCCAGCGCAAAGCCGCCTACTTCCTTCGAATACCCCAGCCCCTGCTCCGCATAGGTGGGTAGCCATTGCGACAGCCCCGTTTCCGTGGCGCCCCCGAGAAAGATGGCGATCAGGCACGCGATGAAGTAGGGCTGCTTGATCAGCTGGGGCATGGCTTCCCGTTGCGCGTCTTCCTGGATCAGGGGCGGCAGCCTCAATCCGAGAAACAGCAGGAAGGTGACGATTGGCGCGACCGTGATGCCCAGAGCAACCATGCGCCACGACACGTCCCATTTCAGGCCGATGCTGGCAATCAGCACGGCACCCACCGCCCCGACGCAGAAAAACGCATGCAGCCAATTCATGGCCGCGCTGCGGCGTTCGGGCTGGAGTGCGACCACGATGGGACTGAGGATCATGTCCAGCACGCCAGCGCCGAATCCCATCACGGCGACGGCAAACAGCAAAAAGGCGTAGGAAGGGGCAAAGCCGACCAGGACCAAGCCGGCGGTGGTGGTGATGAGCCCAAAAAGAATGATCCGCTTGGCATCGCCTCGGTCCGCCAAAGGCCCGGTCACCAGGATGGCAATGATGAAGCTGAGAAACATGATGGCCGGGATTCGCCCCAACTGCTCCGCGGTCAGCCCGCCCTGTTTCCCGAAGGTGTCGCTGAACGTGGTCAGGTACACCGGCAGAAAGTTCAGGGCAATGGCCAGGCACATCATGGCCGCGTAGCAGACGTAAAGCGCGCGGCGGTTCTGATCGACTGAAGTTTTCATGGTGAATAGGGATATGGGTATGGCTGCTGTCTCAAAAGCGGGTGGAAGCGTGTTCTTTCCAGAGGCATTCCGTCCACTCGATTTCCGAGAAATGCGCCTCGAATGACGAGTCGCCCGGGCTGCTGGCGAAGAACCCGAATCGAACGGCGCCTTGCGCATGGAATAAATGGAACATGCGCATCATGCTGAAGCGGATTCCGTCGGAGGAGTTTTCAAGTAGAAAATCGCTGCCCCTTCGGCTCAGCCGGTAATGCATGGTTTGCGTGGTCCGGTCATAGTTGGCCATGGACCAGTCTGAAAAACCATGGTTGGTCACGACGGCGAACAATTGCTGAAAGCCGTTGCTCTGGTATTCGATACCGCTCTTCATCCAGGTGTTTTTGTCCTGGTAGATGAACAGGCCGCATTGGTCGAAGTGCACTTTGGAATCGAAGGCAACCTTGGCCTTCAGGGTCCAGAATGGTTCTTCGCTGGAAAGGGCGAGCGCAGGTGCGTTGTCGTATTCCAGCCCGTAATAGGTACCCTGCCAAAAATCCGTATCCGGGGTGGTGCGAATGACGATTTCCTGATCGGTGATGGAAGACGACGCCGGCGGATTGATCCAGTTCAAATCCGCGATGTTGAATTTTTTCATTTTCATTGCTCAAGAAACCACTTCGTGATCTCGTCATGGTGGCGCACATGCCGATCCGCCGCGCTCAAATCCTGAAGTCCCGAATGGGGGTTGACGAATCCGATGCAGAACATGCCCGCGGCTTTGGCAGCGGCCACACCGTGGCTTGAATCTTCGATCACCGCACATTCGTGGGGAGCGACACCCAGCCGGCCGGCTGCCAAAAGAAAGATTTCGGGGTCGGGCTTGCTGTTTTTGACGTCCGTTCCACACACCACGCGATCGAAAAAAGGCAGCAGTTCGGTTTTCCGCAAAATGACTCCCACCAGTTCAGCGGGCGAAGACGAAGCCACGGCGCAAGGTATTTCCGCTTCTTTCAACTTGACGAGAAAATCCGGCACCCCGGGCATGGCCGAAAGGGGGGCCATGCCCATGGCCCGAACCACCTGCTTTTGGTGTTGTGCCATCAGGAAATCCAGCGGTTCGGCCAGCCCATGCTCCGCCTTGATGGTGCTCCACATATACCGCTGCGTGGTTCCCACGAAACGCGACAGCCCCGCCGTGTCGAGGGTCACGCCGTAGCGGGCGTAGGAAAGCTTTTCCTGCTCCATATAAAGGGGTTCGCTGTCGACCAGCACCCCATCCATATCGAAAATAACGGCGCGGATTTCCGGCATCAATGCGTCCTTTGCGGTGCCAGCTCGCGCTTGAAATGCATGAGGTTGTAGTTGGAGCGCGCATCGAAGGCATGCAGCTTGAATGACTTGGTCATTTCGATGTTTCGATAACCTTCGCCATCCGTCAGCGTGGTCGTTTCCGAGCCGCCGATGATGATGGGCAACTGCATGAGGATGATTTCGTCCACCAGGTCGAGATCGAAAATCTGCCAATTCAACTGGCCACCGCCCTCGACCATGATGTGCCTGATTCCGCGCGCTTCCAGCAAGGGGAAAAGCAGCTTGAAATCCACCTGCGATGCACCGACGAAAATCACTTCCTTTCCCTGGGCGCGAATCTGCTCCACCATCTCGTGGTCGCGCGCCTGCTCCGTCGTGGCGATGATGGTTTCTTCAGGCGAACTCAGGACCTTGGCGGACACGGGAAAGTCCAGCGATGTCGTCGGAATGATGCGGATGGGGTTGCGCCCGGCCTCATAACGGTTGGTCAACTGGGGATCGTCAGTGACGATGGTTTTGCGACCGACCATGATGGCGTCCACCTCGCCGCGAAATTTATGGATGAAGCGCATGTCGTCATCGTTGAAACGCTGGAACAGCGCCTTGCTCGATGCCCCATTGCCGCCCAACGTCAATTTGCCGTCGATGGAAATCTGGCTGAATACAGTAACCTTCACGATAACTCCCTTTGGTTTTTTGATGGCTGGCTGGGGTTTAAAGGTATTGCGGGTTCGGCGTGAACACGCCCTTGATGGTGGGCACGGACGGGTCATTCAATAACCCATCGAATGCCGCGGCGTAAGCCTCCAGTCCGTAGCGGTGAGTTACCAAGCGGCCCAGCTCGGGCAGCATTTTTGCCATGCGCAGTGCGCGGGGAAAATGCTGGTTGTATTCGCCGGCTGAAATAATGCTGATGGCGTTGACAAGAAAATGCTTGACGGGCAGTGGGTACTGATAATTGCCGTTGAATCCGAAAAGGACGATTTTTCCGCCCCGGCGAATGTATCGAGCGGCCGTGCCGAGCTGATTGCCAACGGTATCGATGGCGGCGTCCACATGGCCTTGCTGCATGCGGGCCTCGAGGTCGTCGGGGTGCATGACCTCCAATCCGAGCGAACGGCCGAATGCGATCCGGTGCCGATTCAGATCGGTGGCGAGGGTCTGAACGCCCATCGCGCGCAAAAGCAGTTGTGCGACCAGGCTCATGGGGCCGGAGCCGAGCAGCAAAACCCTTTGGCCTGCCTGAATCGCTGCCTGGTCGATGTTGTTCAAAATGCAGGCGACGGGTTCGATCAACACGCCAGTCTCCCAGCTCATGTCGTCCGGCAGGGGATAGACGAACCGCTCGCGGGTGGTGAAGCGTTCGGCAAAGGTGCCATGCTTGTTGACCCCCGCGATATTCAGCGTTGCATTGGCGCCGCCATTGCAAAGGTGGGTTTGGCCGGAGGCACAGAATTCGCAGGTTCCGCAGTATTCGTTGGGATCCACCACCACCCGCATTCCGGGGCGCAGGTATCTGACGCCTGCGCCCACCCTGGTGATCACACCGACTGCCTCGTGACCGCGAACCACGCCGATTTTCCCTTCCTCCCGGCCGGACAAGACCGCCAGGTCGGTGCCGCAGATGCCTGACAGGACAATATCGATTTCCACGCCATCGGCTGCAAATGCATCGATGTCATGGGGGGTGATCAAACCCAGTTTTTGCTGATCGATCAAACCAAGTGCGTTCATACCGTCTTCATACCTCCGAATGATTTTTTTGCGAAAAGCCGGGGCGGAATCCGCATGGCGTGGCAGACCATGGGTGAAAACCGCCAGTTGCAGCGTCAGTGATTCATTGATAACTTTTGCATTGACAGGGGTGCTGCCATTCGCCCTTGGCCAAAAATCGCCCCGTGTCAATGGCATTTAAATAAATGGGATTCAAGGCAATTTCAATCCGCCTGCTTGTGAATCAAATGCCCTGCGGTACTTTATCCCAGTTGATATCCAAAATATTTTATTCAGAGAATGAATATTTTAAATATCAACGATATTCTTATGGCATTAGTCAATATTGCCTTATATGTATTTAAATCATTCTTGTTTTTCAGAATGAAATGGCCGGAGCGGGGGGGGGCCGGCCAGGCGAGGCCCTCCGCTTGCCGTGCTGCGCGAGCCAAAGGGGCGTTGAATGGGGCACCTTGTCGGCACCCTGCGGTGAACCAGGCCGGTCACCTGGCTGGAATCGCCATCACGCCATACCGCCGATTGCTATTATTTGTATAGCAATATGCCCTAGTGGATATTGCGCTGAAGGCCTTTTTGATCCGAGGCTCAACGCGGCATGCGGTCGCTAAGCGACGCCGTCCGGTGCCAAGTTGGCCGGTCTCTGGCGGAACCGGCTTGGCGTCAAAGCCCGCGGCGCGGCTGCCAGCCTTCGGGCGCCTGCCATTGCCCCAGCCACTGCGGCAGTTCATCGGCCGGCATGGGCCGGGCGATGCAGTAGCCCTGCGCCAGCGTGCAACCCATCTGCAGCAGCATCTGCCCCTGCTCCACGGTTTCCACGCCTTCGGCGACGATGGAGTAGCCGAACGACCGCGCCAGGCCGATCACGCCCTGCACGATGGCCAGGTCGCCCGAGTCGGTCATCATCCCGTGCACGAAGCTCTGGTCGAGCTTGAGCGTGTCCATGGGCAGGCGGCGCAGGTAGGTGAGCGACGAGTACCCGGTGCCGAAGTCGTCCAGCGACACCGTCACGCCCAGGTCGCGCAGCTGTTGCAGCTGCAGTGCGACATGGCCGATGTCGTAGAGCGCCGCGCTTTCGGTGATCTCCATGTCCAGCAGGCTCGCAGGCACGTCGGGCCGCTGCGCCAGGCGCCCGGCCAGCCAGTCGGCAAAGCCTTCGCGCTGCAGGTGTTGGGCCGAGATGTTGACGCTCACCGGCAGCCGCAGGCCGGCGCGCAGCAGGGCGGCGATGCAGTCCAGCGCGGTGTCCACCACCCATTCGCCGAAGACCGTCTCCAGGTCGGTGCCGTCCATCAGGTGCAGGAAGGCGCCGGGCGACAGGGTGCCGCGTTGCGGGTGATGCCAGCGGGCCAGCGCCTCGGCGCCCACCACCGTACCCCGGCGCATGTCCACCTTGGGCTGCAGGAAGAGGGCGAACTCGCCCGCCACGATGGCATCGCGCACCTTCTCGCCCTGTTCGCGGTGGCTCTGCAGCGCGCGCTCCTGCGCGGCGTCGAAGGCGTGAAAGCGGTTGCGGCCGGACTGCTTGGCCGCGTACATGGCCTGGTCGGCATGGCGCAGCAAGGCATCGGCGTCCGCGTCGTCGTCGGGGTAGATGGTGTACCCCACGCTGGCCGTCACCGTCACCGCCACCCGCTCGGTGCCCAGCGTGTAGGGCGCGGCCACGCTTTCCATCACCCGGCGCAGCAGGCGCTCGCCGTCGGCGCGGGTCGCCAGATCGGGCAGCAGGATGACGAATTCGTCGCCACCCAGCCGCGCCACGCAGTCCACGGGGCGCAGCGCCCGCGTGAGTCGGCCGGCCACGATCACCAGCAGGCGGTCGCCCGCGTCGTGGCCGAGCCGGTCGTTCACGGGCTTGAAACCGTCCAGGTCGAGGTAGGCCACGCCCAGCAACTGGCCCCGCTCGCGCGCCCGCGCCATGACCTGCTGCAGCCGCGTGGCCAGCAGCACCCGGTTGGGCAGGCCGGTGAGCGCATCGAAATGGGCGAGCTTTTGCAGCAGCTCTTCCTGCACGCGCTGGCTGCTCACGTCGATGCCCACGCCCAGCATGCGCTGCGGCCGGCCGGCCTCGTCGTAGTCCACGATCTTGCCCAGGTTGCGCACCCAGCGGCCGGGCCCCTGGGGCAGCGCGATCTGCCAGGTGGCGTCGAACGGCGTGGCGGGGTGGGCGGTGTGGCGCGCCAGCTCAGTGGTCACCGCCTCGATGTCGGCGGGCGCCATGCCGGCGGTCCAGTGCACGGGCAAAGCGTCGCCGGCGGCGGGCGGCAGGCCCTGCAGGTCGCGCCAGCGGCGGTCGCCGGTGAGCGATCCGGTCTGCAGGTTCCAGTCCCACAGTCCGATGGAGGCGGCCGAGATGGTCAGCGACAGCAGCGCCTCGCGCTCGCGCACCTGGTCTTCCATGCGCTTGCGCTCGGTGATGTCGTGCCCCGAAAACAGCCAGGCCTGCACGCCGTCGATCTCGGTGGCGTGCATGGACTGCAGCACCGTGCGCAAGCCGTCGTGGCGCGTGCGCATGGTGATTTCCACGCCGTTGACGGCGATGCGGTCCTGCACGGATTCCACCAGCGCCGCACGCACCTGCGGGGTGATGATGCCCAGCTCGACGGCGGTGCGGCCGATGGCCTCGTCCCGGGGAATGCCCAGCAGGGCCTCCCAGGCGGGGTTGACGTCGATGTAGGCGCCGTCCTCGCGGCGCGACAGGCCCATGGGGTAGGGCATGAGGCGGAACACGCGGGCGAAGCGGTCCTCGGACTGGCTCAGCCGCTCGCTGGCACGCCGGGATTCGTCGATGTCCTGGATCACGCCGCGCACGCGGGTGACGTGTCCGTTTTCCAGCACGGGCTCGGCGGTGGCGGTCACCCAGATGTGCCGGCCGTCGTCGGCCCGCTGGATCTGCACCTGCATGCTCCATTCGGCCCGGTCCACGATGCATTGCCGAAAGCGCTCGCGCAGGGCTTCGCGAAAGGGCGGCACCACGAACCGCTCCAGGTAGTCGGTGCGCGGCAGCGGCGCGTCGGCCGGCAGGCCGTGGATGTCGTACGAGACATCGGACCAGTACACCAGCCCCTCCCCGACGATGTGCTCCCACGCGCCCATGCGGGCCATGCGGCCGGCCTGCTGCAGCAGGCGGTTGGCGTCCATCAGCCGGGCGCGGCTGTGTTCCTCGGCCGTCATGTCGTGGAACACGAAGACGATGCATTCCTGGCCCGATACCGTCACGGGCCGCGCCGACATCAGCCCGGGAATGGGCCGCTTGCCGCGCTGCGCCACCATCGGCATGCGGTCCACGTAGCCGTCGCGGCGGTGCAGCGCCACCATCTGCGCGCGCTGCTCGGGATGGGCCCAGATGTCCAGCTCGGTCGAGGTGCGGCCCACCGCCTGTTCGCGGGTGTAGCCCAGCAGCTCGGTGAAGGCCTCGTTCACATCCAGGTAGCAGCCGTCGGACAGGCGCGCCACGCCGGCGGGGTCGGGCAGCATCTGGTAGATGGTGGTGTACTTGACCTCCGACAGCCGCAGCGCCTCCTGCATCTCGTGCAGCGAGGTCACATCGAGGTCCATGCCCACCAGGCGCAGCGGCCGGCCGTGCGCGTCACGCTCGGCCACCTGCCCCCGGGCGATCACCCAGCGCCAGCGGCCATGGATGTCCTGCATGCGGAATTCGGCATTGAAGCTGTCTTCGTGCCCCTCCATCGTGCGCTGCAGGTAGGTGGCCAGGCGGGCGGCGTCGTCCGGATGGCGGCGTTCGTTCCAGCGCTGCCAGTCGCTCGCGTCGCGCGCGGCTGCGCCAGCGCCACGGCGGGTGTCCCGGTCTTCCAGCCCGAAGGCCTGGTAGAAGCTGCCGCGGTAGGAAAACCGGCGTTGGGGCACATCCCACTCCCAGCGGCCGCCGCCGGTGGCATCCAGGGCCATGAGCAGTTCCTGCTCCTGCTGGCGCAGCGTCTGCAGTGCCCGGGCCCGGCCGCACAGCAGCTGCGTGCCCCCACCCAGGATCAAGAAGCCCATGCCATAGCGCCAGGGCAACTGCTGCAGCCAGGGCATCAGGTCGCCCTCCAGCAGGAAGCCCGCCGGCCCTTCGCGCCAGAACAGCATGCACGGCGGCAGGCAGGCGGCCACGGCGACGATCACCACCCACAGGTTCAGGCCCGTCGCCTGCCGCACCCCGCGCCACAGCAGGCCGATGGCGAACACGGCGCCGATCGCGCCCAGCCCGGCAGGCAGCGGCCCGGCCGACAGCCACCAGAAGCCGACGGCCGTGACCCCGGCCGCCAGCGCCCCGGCCAGCGGGCCGAACATCACCGTGCACACCGCCGTCACCGTGGGATGGGGCAATTCGGCATACAGGGGGTCGAACGCCCGGGTGAACACCATGATCAGCACGGAGGCCAGGCCACCGATCAGCCCGGCCTGCACCCGCGTGCGCCGCGATGGCTGCAGCAGTTCGGCGCCGGGCAACAGCGCCAGCACCGCGATCAGCAGAAGGTGCAGCCCGCCGAGGAAGAAGATTTCATAGCCCATCGTGCGGCGCCGAAGGGAGAACACCTTGGCGGCCCATGGCACGGACCCGGACAGGACAATCCATGCGGAAGTGGGGCGCGAGGGGCATGGGCCGAGTTTAGAACGGGTTCATGACCATGGCAGAGCAGCGCCCGCAGGAAAGTGGGCGGCCGGGCGCCTCTCTCGGGGTTTTCCGGAAGGCGGACGTCACGGGGCCGATGGGGCATGCGCGGTGCGCGGGCGCCCCCCGCCGGCCTTTGCGGTTCGTCAGCCCGCGCCGGTGCGCCGCCGTGGCCCGATCAACCCGGTGGACAGCATCGTGCCGCACACGATCACCAGCCCGCAGCCCACCATCCACGGCGTGACGGCCTCGTGCAGAAACACCGCGCCGTAGAACACCGCGAACACCGGCGCCAGGAAGGTCACCGCCAGCGCCCGGCTGGGCCCCGCATGGGCGATCAGGCGAAAGTACAGGATGTAGGCGATGCCGGTGCACAGCACGGCCAGCGCCACCACCGCGGCCCAGGCGCGCAGGCCGGGCGTCTGCGCGGGCCAGAACCAGATCGCCGGCAGCGCCAGGCC
>NZ_BAAJYR010000093.1:0-12959 GCF_057546605.1 Acidovorax sp. KPB24-03
GGCGCAACCACGGCGGCCGCCACGGCGGCGCCCGCGCGCAGCAGCAGCGGGCCGGCTTCCAGACCCACCTTGGGATCGGCGAACGGGCCCTTCACGTACAGCGGCGTGCGCAGCGAGAAGAACTTCCACTGCAGCGATTCGGGCTTGATGCGCAGGTCGAGGTGCTCGCGGCCCAGGTCGGCCGTGCCGGTGGCTTCCACCGTGGCCTCGTTGGTGCTCAGCTTCACCGAGCGGGTCTGCGCGATGCCGTCTTTCACCGCGAAGTCGGCCACGGCGCAGCGCAGCTGCACTTCCTTGTCGTCGCCGAAGAGCTTGGCCACCACCACGCTCCCCACGTTGAGCGCGGCCAGGTCCAGCATCTGCTTGCTGAAACGGCCATCGCGGATGTACAGGCGGGTTTCGCCGCTGGCGCTGCCCAGCATGCTGGCCACCGACTGGCCACTGCCGTTCAGGGCCACGGCACCATCGAGCCGGCCGAAGCTCTTTTCCATCAGTTCGACCTTGGGAAACAGGCCCGACAGCCGCAGCCCTTCCACGCTGCCGCGCAACTGGGCCTTGAGCGGCTTCGTGCGGCTGTCCAGCACCACGGTGGAATCGATCTTGCCCTGCGCCACACCGAACTGCAGGGGCGAGAGGGTGAGCAGGGCGTTGTCCAGCACCGCATGCACGCGCAGGTTTTCGATCGGCAGGCTCTCGTCGCGCACGATCTGCTGGCCACTGAAGGTCAGGTCCAGGTCCATCGCGTTCCAGCGGTCGGTGGCGAATGCCACGTCGGGCAGCACCTTGCCGGGGCGCTTGGAGGTGCCTTTTTCCGCCTTGCCTTCGCCCGTCGGTGCGCCCAGCACGGGCCCCAGGTCGGCCAGACGCAGCTTCTTGGAGGTCATCGTGCCCTTGAGGCGGGGGCGGGGCTTGGCCGACGTGTAAGTCAGACTGCCATGCAGATCGCTGTCGCCCACGGTGCCGTCGAAATCGCGGTACTCCCACACCGCGTTGTCCGGCTCCAGGCTGCCCACCAGCCGGCCGCGCGTGCGAAACGGCGGCGTGTTCGGCAGCACCAGGCCGGTCAGGTCATACAGGTCGGCCATGCTCTCGGCCTTGAGCATCACCTTCAGGTCCATGCCCGACAGCGCGGCCGGGTTGGACAGGATGCCTTCCACCTCGGCTTCCACCGTGCCGGCCTTCGCCTTGAACCGCAGCGGGTAATCCACGACCTTTTCGCGAAGGTCCATGACGTGCCCGCCTTCGCCCCGGCCCTGGATGCGGGCCTTGGCGTAGCGGCCCCGCACCTCGAAGCGCACGCCGTACGGGCTGGGCGCCTGCCCGGCGGGTGTGTCGATGGTCCCGAGCTTGGCGGTGAAAGCCAGGTCTTTCACGGCATCGGCATAGGCCAGCTGGCCATCGCGCACCACGAGCCGTCCCACGCTCACGCTCCAGGGATTGGGCTTCGCCGGCCCGCCGTCCTTGGCGGGGCGGTCGAAGGTCCAGTTGTTGCTGCCGTCGGCCTTGCGGGCCAGCGCCACGTCAGGCACGGTGAGTACCAGCGTGTCGATGGCCACATGGCGCGACAGCAGCGGCAGGAGCCGAAGCGAAGCACTGACGCTGCCCAGGGTGGCCATGGGCTGGCCGGACGTGGGCACCGAGGCCGTGCTGTCCGGCGCGGCCGGCACGGAAGCTGCCGATGCAGCCGACACCGCAGGCGTGGCCGATGCGGCGGCCTTCTCGGCACGCGCCTGCACGGTGGCGGTGGATGCATCGTCCGTCTGCACATCCAGGGCGCCGAAGTGCCCGAAGTCCGCCCGGTTGTCCATCACCAGCCGGTCCGCCTGCACCGTGACGCCCGGCACCCAGCGGCGCCAGCCGGTCTCCACGGGCTGCGGCCACTGCCAGTGGGCCCTCAGATCGCCCTCGATGGCAAAGCGGCGGCCGGTGGCCTCGCTGACCTGCTGGTTGATCCAGGGCTTGGCCCGATTCCAGTCGAACCACGCCACGAAGGCCAGCAACAGCAGCAGCACAACGAGCAGCCCCGCCACTGCGGCAAGCGGCAGCCGCGACCGCCGCCTCCGGGAGGGCGTGGGCGATGCAGGGGCGGGCGCAGTGGAGGAAGGCGAAGTCTCAGGGGGCATGGTCATGGGCGTTTTCTTGGGGCCATGCTAGCCCGCGCCTGCGGCTTCCCCCCGCTGCCCTGCCGCTTTGCCGCCGTTGTCCTACAGGGGAGACCATGCTGTTGCACGGGGCGGAATGACGTGCATCAAAGACTGTCGAACGGACCCGGTGGCATTGAGCGATGCGCTGCCGCGCCAAGCGGTTTCGGTCGGCAGGGCTCGGAAGAAATCCAGCAGCTGCTGCAGGAGCGGCTGCGGCGCGCGGCGTACTTGAAATCGGCCCGAACGTCAGCTTCGGACCTGTCGACCCGGCTGCCGCCCCTCGAGGAGCATCCCAGCGGCTCCACTGCCGATGCGAAAAAGCCCCCGCAAGACGACTCGTCAGCGAAATCCGTTCCGGCCAGGCCATAGAAAAAGGGGCTGAAAAGCCCCTTTTGCAGCGACCCAGAGACGCATCGGCATCTGTGGATCAGGCATCGATTGGAGCGGGTGAAGGGAACATCAACCGCGACCTAACTTTCTGATTTAGAAAGAACTTCTCGCTTTCAACAAACCGAGAAGGCCTTGATTCTGGACTCACTTGGCGGCAGTAGTCAACGATGCACGCGCCGCGTTCCAGTACGCGTTGGCTGTCTGGCCCTACGACTTTGAGGTGACAGCCCATTCGGCGGGGCTCTCACGGACCCTGGCATTGGCGGTCGCTTACCTTCGTGACAGCGACCGAACATTGTTCACATTCAGGGGTGCGATAGGGCCGGATGCGGTGTTGAGCCAAACCTAAGTTTGGCCCAAAGTCCCTTCGCGGAAAGCACGCCGGTACGCCATCGGGGACGTGCGGACTTGGCTGGCAAAGTGCTGACGCAGCGACAGCGCCGTGCCAAACCCCAGTTCGGTGGCCAACTGCTCGATCGGCATGTCGCTGGTCTCCAGCAATTGCTGCGCTCTGCAGATCCGTTCGGCAATCAGCCACTTGTTCACGGTGGTTCCGGTGGCCTCTCGAAAGCGCCGAGTGAAGGTTCGGCGGCTCATCTTCGCTATGTCGGCCAGTTTGTCCAGGGACAACGGCTCACGGAGATGCTCCCGCGCCCACTCAAGCACGCCCGGCAATCGGTTCTCGCTGGGCAACTCGGCTACCGGTTGTTGGATGTACTGGGCCTGACCGCCTTGACGGTGTGGAGGGGTCACCAGCAGCCGCGCCACCCGATTGGCGACACCGGCCCCATGACGCTGCCGCACAATGTTGAGACAACAATCGATAGCCGCCACCGTGCCAGCCGACGTGATGACATTGCCGTCGTCGACGTAGAGCACGTCTGGATGAAAGTCGGCCTGGGGAATGCGCGCGGCGAATAGCTCCCGACAGGCCCAGTGGGTGGTTGCGCGCCGCCCGTTGAGCAGGCCCGCATCGCCCAGCACGAACGCTCCCAGGCACAAGCCCACAACCTGAGCGCCGCGATCATGAGCTTGCCGCAGTGCGGCTGTAAGCGCGGCCGGGGCAACCCGCTCCGGGTGCTTCCAGGCTGGGACAACCACGATGTCCGCCTCCGCCATGGCATCCAGTCCATTCGGCACGTCGATCTCCACGCCCTGGTCGCACCGCACGCGGCCGGGGCTGGGAGCGCAGTAGCGCACCGCGTACGGAGGCAAACCGCTGGCCGCTGGCTCCACGCCGAACACCATGCCTGGCACTGACAGATGGAACAGGCTCACCCCATCGAAGGCCAGTACAGCGACACGAATTGGTTGCACAGAACCTCCAGATTGGGGCCGAAAGGAAAAATGGCCCGATCTTATCGAAGATGCCCACTAAGGCCAATGGCGTGAGGGTTCACATTTCAGGAAACTTCACTCACTGCACAACCACGCCGTTGTTCCGGTTGCATCTTTCCCAAGCACGGAGTTCCCATGAAATCCATGAACGTACCCCTTCTATTGCGCTGCACTGCCGCGATCAGTTGCGTCGTCACGGTCGCAGCCTGTGGCACGCTCGAATTCCCCCCGAACGCTTCGACTGCCACTGCGACGGTGAAGACCGTCAAGTTCCAGCAAGTTCGCAACGCCACCATCAAGCTGCAGTACGCGGGCACCACGTTCCTGATCGATCCGATGCTGGCCAAGAAGGGCCGCTATCCCGGTTTCGAGGGCACCTACAACAGTAGGTTGCGCAACCCGCTGGTCGAGCTGCCCATGCCCGTGGCCGAGGTGATCAAGGCGGATGCCATCATCGTGACCCATACCCATCTGGACCACTGGGATGAGGCGGCCAAAGAAAGCCTGCCCAAGAACCTGCCGCTGTTCGCGCAGAACGAAGCCGACGCCGCCAGCATCCGCACAGATGGCTTCACGGACGTCCGCGTGCTGGGCCCTGACACAACGTTCAACGGCACCCGCTTGAGCGCCACCGCCGGCCAGCACGGCAGCGACGAGGCCATGGCTGTCGCCGGCAAAGTCCTGGGACAGGTGATCGGCGTGGTCTTCCAGCACCCAGGCTACAAGACGGTGTACGTGGCGGGTGACACGGTCTGGAATGACTCGGTAGAAGCGTCAATCAAGCAGCACCAGCCGGACGTGATCATTCTCAATACCGGTTATGCGCGCATCCAGGGGCTGGACGGCTCCATCATCATGGGCAAGGGAGATTTGTACCGGGCCTACCAGGCTGCGCCCAAGGCCTCTGTGATCGGCAGCCACATGGAGGCGGTCAACCATGGCATGCAGACGCGCAAGGACCTGCACGACTACATCAAGGAAAAAGGCATGAACCCGGCGCGCGTCCTCGTGCCTGAGGATGGCGAGTCCTACGCCTTCTGATCTCACCAGCGAACACGGTCAGCACCTATCCAATCCCTGAAAGAAAGAGGCAATCCCATGAGCAAACGCGCAATCATCGTTGTTGATCTGCAAAACGAATACTTGTCCACCGGAAAACTGCCGCTGGTCGGCCTCGAACCCGCCCTGGACAACGCCGCCCGGATCATCGCGGAGGCACGCGCCAAAGGCGATGTTCTGATCCATGTTCGGCATGAGATGACCCAGCCCGGCGCGCCGGTCTTTGTGCCGGGAAGCGACGCCGTGCAGATCATCCCCGCCGTGGTGCCTGCGGAAGGTGAAAAGGTTCTCGTCAAGAACTATCCCAATTCCTTCCGTGACACCCAGCTCAAGCAAGTGCTGGACGAGCAGGGCGTCAAGGATTTGGTGGTGATCGGTGCAATGAGCCACATGTGTGTGGAAGCAACCACCCGCGCCGCCGCCGACTTTGGCTACGCCGTTACCGTGGTGCATGATGCTTGCGCGACGATGGATCTAGCGTTCGGTGCTGTTAAGGTGCCCGCAGCGCAGGTGCATGCCACAGCGATGGCTGCATTGTCGTTTGCCTATGCATCGCTGGCCAGTACCGACGAGTACCTAGCTTGATCCTTCCGCTGAAGTAGCGGGCGGATGATCTCCCACCCGGTCGCCGATCTCGCTACCGGTCGGGCGCCCATCCGCTTTGCAAAATCCATCTAAAGCTGCTTGGCTGACGAGTGAATGACTGGGCGATGAAGTTCTGGAGGGCAGCGGTGAATGAAAGGTCTTTTGCGTTTCGGAACGCTGCAGGCTGTGCCCACTGCATCTTGCCGCTCATGGCTGCTTTCATACAGACAACTGAGTGTTGTAGCCAGCGCTTCATCGCCATCAACCGTTTGGTGCCGTGTTAAGCCACCAACTCGCGTGGCGCAACCATCACACCGCCATTTCGGCCAGCCACTGGCCTACTGTGCGAGGCGTGAGACCTAGTCGCTGCTGGGCACTCGTTGCCGGAGCGATAGCATTCACAGATGCTAGGCCATGCGCCTGGTACCCGGCGACAACACCGGAAGCCGGACCGGCGCCAATCATCGGCGCGATCATTTCGCCAAATGCTTCGGGTGTCAGGCTGTCGAAAGAGACCGGGCGATCCAGAAACTTGGCAAAACTCCCAGCGAGTTCTTCACCGGTGATGGCCGGTGACTGGCCAACGCCAACCAAGCCGGTGACGGAATGATCCGTCAACAGTCGATCGACCACTTCGGCGACATCCAGGTGTGAGCACCATGAGACCGCATAGTCCGCTCGCAGCGGATATCGCAAGACGCCTTCCGACTTTGCCGGGGCCAACACCATGGGATTCAGCAGGTTTTCCAGGAACAAGCGGGGCGCCACGACTGCGAGCGATACGCCCGTTTGTTCCGTCTCCCGAATCAGGGTTGAGATGGCACTCTCAGAAGGGTTCTGCAGTGGCGAGGCGGGTTCATCCACCACCCAGCCGCTGGTGGAGATCACCACGCGCTTGGGTTTGGCGATCCCGATGGCACGAGCGATATTGCGGGCGTAATTGAGGCGGTCCGCTTCCGCCGTGACGGGCAGGTGCACGAACACCCCTTCCGCACCACGGTAAGCGGCTGCCAGCGAGTCCACCGATGCATTGTCGATAGCGACGGTCGGCATGTCTTGCGCTGCCTGGGCATTGCGAACGGCGGCGACGGCAGGCTTGCCAGCCTTGACCAGGCGGGCCAAAAGCGGGCCGCCTTGGGCGCCCGTGGCGCCGTGGATTACGAATGTCATCAACTTCCTCTATGGTTCAAAAAACAGAGTGTTGATGGTGTAGGCTGAAGATCGGTTACGTCAAATGCACTATTGAAGCAATGAAACAAGCCAAGACGCCTTGCTGCGGGGTTGCAAGATTTTTGACACTTCTTGACGGTCCATGGGCCACCTTGATCGTGCGCGAACTGCTGCATGGACCGCTGCGATTCACAGAGTTGCGTGCCGCTTTGCCGGGCATCAGCGCTCACACGCTGACGCACCGCTTGAAGGGCTTTGAGCAGCATGGCTTGGTTACGCGAACTGCCTATGCAGAAACGCCACCGCGAGTGGTTTACGAGTTGACGCCCATTGGGCAGGGGCTGCGTGAGGTGCTGGAAGTCATGGGGAGGTGGGGTGAGGCGGTGCCCGACGCCGTGATTGAAGGCGCGCTTGACGACAGTAAGGCCGACGCTTCGGCAACGCTCGCGGGACTCGCCTGTCCAATGGGGTTGGCAATCGATGCATCCTAATTGCCGTTGAGACGGTATGGCACAGTGCGCCATACCGTCTCACCGAATCTGAACTAACTTCGCGCGAGGTTCATTGCGGCCATTCCGCTGACTGCCAGAGCGCCGCCGAGCAGGAGGGATGTATCCACCTGTTCACCCAGCCAAAGCGCTGCAATCAACACGCCAAAGATGGGCACCAGACAGAGGTAGGCGGACGCCGCGCCCGCGCCCAGTGCTTGCACGCCTTCGAAGTACCAGGCGTAAGCAAGCACAGTGGCACCGACAGCCAGAAAGGCAAGTGCAGACCAGACTTGCGCGTTCGGTTTCAGCGGGGCGGCCAGAGCGCCTGGCCCCTCCAGCACAGCTGACGTTGTCAGCAGCAAGACGAAGCCGAAGGCGGCAGTCGCGGTGGCCGTGGTGAGTGGATCAACCCCCGCTAGCAGGCGTCGTCCCATCAAGGTGTAGGCGACCCAGGTTGCGGCACAGCCCAGCAGGAGCAACTCCCCAAGCCCGACGCCTCCCGCGACGAGCAGCCACGGCTGACCGCGGGTGATGACGACGGCTGCTCCAAGAGTGGCCAATGCCATGCCTGCGGCGATCCTGCCATCCAGACGTTCGCCGAACCACCAGGCGGCGATCAGCGTGGTGAGAACCGGGTTGATCGTCACGACAATGGCTGCGCGCCCGGCAGGCACGTGCGCGAGGCCCAACATGAAGAACACCGCGTAGCCAAACACGCCGACGGCGCCGGCTGCGGCAAGGCCGAGCCATTGGCGAGTCGACAGCCTGCGTACCCGCGTGGTGCCGCCTTTGGCGTGCAGCCAGCCGAGCAGCAGCAACAAGGCGATGCCGAAGCGCCAACTGGCTGCGGCCAGTGGCGGCAGTTCCTGCGCCAGAACACGACCCGAGGGCCACGACGCGCCCCACAGCGCCGCCATGCCGATGAGTTTCAAATGAACGAGCCCAATGGATGAGGCTGTGGGGGAGACGGCTGCAGATGACGACTTCATGCCATTACTATCTGCTTTGCCAAACTCATCGGCAAATGAGTAAATACTCATGGATCAGACATGACTTTCACCCAACTTGAGGTTTTTGCAGCGCTAGCTCGGGCTGGAAGTTTTTCGCGGGCGGCGGCGCTGATCGGCATTACGCAAAGTGCAGTCAGCCATGCAGTAAAAGGGCTAGAGAGCGAACTCGGCGTGACGCTCGTTCAGCGCGAAGGCATGCAATCGACGTTGTCGGAGGTTGGGTCTCGTCTGCTGATGCGCGCCAATGACATCCTGCAGCAGCGCGAGGCCTTGCTGCAAGAGGCCATGACGGCGCGCGGAGTTGCACGGGGCACTCTGCGGATTGCGTCTTTTGGTTCGACCTCCTCGCTTCACTTGCTGCCGTCGCTCTTGGCCGCCTACCAGCGCGTGCAGCCGGAGGTCGAAGTGCAGATCGAAGAACAGGACGACGCCGCGGTGGTTCGATGCTTACTGGAGCAGCGCGCAGAAATAGGCTTTGTCACCCTGCCTGACGATCGCTTCGAGACCCTGGCGCTGGCCGAGGACGAGTTCGTGGTTGTGCTTCCCGAGCAGCACAGGTTGGCGAGGCGACGTCATGTGCAGTTATGCGACCTCAATGGTGAGGCTTTCATTCGAACGGGAGCAGGTAGCGGGGCGCTTATTGATCGGCTTCTTGAGGGCGCGCACGCTTCTCCGCGCAAGCTTTATCGCTTCGAGCAGTTGAGCTCTATCCTGGGTTTCGTCGCGCAGGGCCATGCTGTGGCAATCGCGGCTCGATTGGCGCTCCCCAACGTCGCTCCTGGTGTCGTTTATCGCAGTCTCGAGCCGCGCCAGCGGCGCATGACCGGCCTTGCGGTCCGAAACATGAAGCGCTTGTCGCCCGCCGCCACCGCATTCGTGGATGTGGCGCGTCGATTCACCATTCGACAAACACTCAACATCACTCCCAAACCTCAGGCGTTTTGAAGTGATGCAGCGCGCTCAACTCTTCGGCCTACCGCGGCGCGTCCTCGGACTGGATACGCGAAGCCCGCATCTCTATCGACTCTTTGCAGCCATGTAGTCGACGACCTTCTTCAGATCATCGTCGGAGCAATCTGAGCAACTGCCTCGTGCCGGCATGGCATTAACCCCCTTGATCGCATGTTCCAGAAGTTTGTCGCCACCTCGCGAAATGCGTGAAGCCCACGCCGACTTGTCACCGATCTTGGGCGCACCGGCAGCGCCGCTGGAGTGGCATGCCGCGCAGCTTGCGGTGTAGATCGCCTCGGCCGAACGCGGCACTGCATCAGCAGCCGGCGCTTCGGCCACAACGACCTTTCCCACCGGTTTGATCCGATCGTTGAGGTCAATGATGGATGCCAGCGTCTCGCCACGAGCATTCTTCACCGCCAGATGGAAGTAGGCGGCGATGTTCACCATGTCCGCATCGGTGAGTGGCTTGACCATCGCCACCATCGTCGGATCTTGTCGCTGGCCATTGCGGTAGCTCTGCATGGCCTTGATCAAGTAGGCGCGGTCCTGCCCGGCCAGGTGTGGCGTCCCCGAGATCTTGGAGACGCCGCTCACGCCGTGGCAGGCGAAGCACACCTGCGCGCGCTTCTGGCCGGCCGCGACGTCAGGGATCTGAGCGATGGCGGTCGTTGCGCCCGCACAGGCGATCAGGAAGGCCAGCACCCTGAATGTCCATTGTTGAATCAGCTTCATCTTGAGTCTCCTGAATTCAAAGGGTGAAGGCATTGCGCATCCAGATCGCAATGCCATAGGCGAAGAAAACGGTGATCCAGACGCCGAGCACCGTTACGGCGGCGGTTCCCATGCGGGCCACCGTCTTGTCTGCGGTGTAGAGCCCCTGGACCTTGCCGGCGCGGTAGATGGTCATGAGGAAGAAGCCACCGACCAGTCCACCCACGCCCACAAAGGTCGAGAAGAACAGCACCATCGAGGGCCAGTCCGCGTGCACCGTGTAGTCGTTGATGTCGTAGCCGAAGGGCAGCATGTAACGGATGCGGATCAGCTCGCGCCAGACGGCCAGGACCCCCAGCACGCCCAGCCCAGCCAGCAAAGGCAGATAGCCATGCAAGCGCAGCCCATGCCGACGCATGAGCCAGGCGAAGGCCAGCAAGGACGCGGCCAGCAGCCAGCCGACCGGGTGTCGGGTCAACCCGGTCGCGCTCGGATGGACGAACTGCCAGACGAGCAGCAACACGAAAGAGACCATGAGGCCGACGACGGCGACGCGGTGCCCGATGGCTCGGGCGAAATCGAGATAGGCGGGCGTGCGGTCTGCCCGATCTCGGAAGTAATCCGCGTAGGCCAGCAGATACAGCCCCACCGCCGGCACAGACAGGCTGATGATGAAAAGGTAGCGCGGCCACTGGATAGCGTGCAGCTTGGCGCCACGCGTGTCCAGCACGCCGCCTGGCGCATACCAGCTCATCCATTGGTCTGGCAGCAGCGATTGATACGCCAGCACGTGCATGATCAGCCCGTCGAGCAGGAACAGCGCCAGGCCGATCAGCGCGAACACGCCCAGGCGCTTCTTCGCTCCTTCATGGTTGCTGTAGTAGAAAACGAACCACGAGCAGTAGCCGATGATCAGCGTGAAGATGAACGCGATCAGCCAACGCGCCGACAGCACGCTCGCCGTGTACCACTGGGGGTCGTAGATCACCTGCGTGAACAGCAAAGGCGCCACGCCCAGCACGATCAGCAGCGACACGCCGACCTTGGCGGCTTTGGTCATCGCCATCGACAACTGTTCCCAGTGCGTGCCGGGAGCGCGTCTGTAGAAGGCATAGATCGCCAATGCGGCCGTGCCCAGCGTCATGTGCACGAAGGCGATGTGGAAGATCCAGGTGATGATCATCAACACCTGGAACACGACCGGGTGGGAGGGAATGCCCGCTGGGTCGCGCATGGCATGTAGAACGGTTCCGACGTCCATGGGCTTACTCCTGGTTCACGCCGGACCGGGCCGGCGGGGTGGATGGGGGTGCATTGCCGGCTCGGCGCGCGTTGGTGTCAGCCAGGAAGGCGGCAATGGCCTCGACCTCCTCAGCGGGAAGGTCGATTCGCGGCATGTAGGGGATAGCGCCGTGTTTGAGCGCACCGTTGAGGAAGGCCGCGACCATCTCCTTGTCGGTCGAGCCATGGAACTTGTCGGGAAGGTTGCGAAGCGGCGCACCCGGCTCCAATGCATGGCAGTTGGCGCAGGAAATCTTGGACAGGATGCGGCCCACTTCCAACTGGTTCTCCGGTGTGATCGTGCGCAGCCGGTCTGGGATGAAGGGGTGCAGCTTGAGCAATCCCTTCTCCGCAATCACGTCCACCTCGCCCTTGATGCCCTTGCCAGGCACGTCGCGCGAGATCACCTGGTTGCCGTAGATGTACTGGCCCGCCACATAGGGCTTGCGCATGCTCTCGCGCATGCGTTCCTCCGGCCAGACGCCGACAACGCCGATGAACAGGAACAGCGGCACCGCGACCCATGTGGTGACCCACAGAGGCCGCCACCAGGCAAAGACCAGGTAGATCGCTGTCACCGCCACCACGGCGATCATTCCCCAGGCATAGCGCGGCAGCAGGTGCGTGTCCAGCATCACGAGCGCGTTGTGCGGCAGCGTCTGCAGGTAGTAGAAGAACATGATCACGGCGACTGCGCCACCGATCAGGCCCATCGGCGTGATCGTGCGTACCACGCTCTTGCGCAGCGCCTCGGGCTTGTCCTTCATGCCGGCCACCACCATCAGGCCAACCACGGCGGCCATCACCAGCATCGAACCCGTGCGCACACCCAGGTGGGCGAAGAAGTTGATGTTGTAGAAGGCGTCGTTGGTCGAACCGGTCTGGTACCAGGCGTCGTTGCCCGGCCACATCATGAAAGAGATGATCCCGACGATGAGCAGCATCGTGGCCCATGACGCCAGCGCGAAGGCCCAGGTGAGCTTCAGGTGGGTGAGCCGGTCCACCTTGCCGATCAGGTAGACCAGCGCATAGACGCCAATCACCTCGACAGTGAAGTAGACCCACTCGGCCGCCCAGACCCAGACAAAACTGTGGATCAACCCAGCCGTGCCGCGTGGGCTGGCAATGGTGATCGCGTACCAGATGCCGACGCCGGTGACGGAGCCGACGATGTACGAGAACACCAGCAGGAACTTGCCGTAGCGCTGGATGAAGTCCATCAGCTCCGGCTTGTTCTCACGGTAGGCCTTGGTCTCCAAGAGTGCGAACAGGAACGAGGCGCCAACGGAGGTGTGTGAGGCCACGACGTGGATCACGCCGATGATGCCCATGACCCAGGCCGAACCGATCCAGGGCATGTAGAAGGTGGGATAGAACCCGATGAGGTCCATGAATTTCTCCTTTCTTGCGGCGGCTGGAGTTCAGGTGTGCTGAACCGGCTCGCAGCACAGCGGCGAGGAGGATGGAGCGCCGGCCTTGCTCGCGCCGGGTGGCGTGGGCGCGCTGCCCTGTGTGAAGCCGAGGGCCCAGCTGAGCCACAGTGCTGCGGCCAAACCGGACAGCTTCAGGCCGCGGCGTGCACCACGTACGGAGCACCAGCGGTTCATGGCGTGGCCTCCGCCTGCAACTGGGCGGCAGGGGTGTGCACGGCGTGTGGCAACACCAGTTGCGTAGGGACGGAACGCACGACGACAGGCACGTCGCTACGGACCATTTGTTGGCTGGACCACAAGATCCAGGCGAGCAGGGCGATGGCGGCACCGATGTTCAGATGCGTCATCGCGCGCATCACCGGTTCGATGAAGGGCATGGGGAATCTCCAGACT